>JBJEYY010000213.1:0-7263 GCA_051887095.1 Faecousia sp.
TTTAGAATCTCCGTTGTGTATTTCTACAAATTTTTCGGGGTACTGAATAGATACGGTTTTTCTATGTTTTCCCGGGGAAAAGTGCCGTTGGATTGCGCAAAATCCACACATTTCCCAAACTTGGAATTTTACAACAACGGCCGTTGTTTGTCAACGTTTTGTGTCGAATTCTATTCTCTGTACAAAAAGGTCGGGTCAATGCCGCAAAAACCCGATGTATTCGTCAAATAGGTTGAAGAGCATGTCCCCCGCGCATACGGCAACCGCTCCGTCCGTCCCGGGGATGGGGGCGTAGGTATATAAATCCCTGGCCCGGGTGAGCACCAGGGCGGGAATCACATCATAGTCCGGGCCGAAGAGCACCTCCAGAAATTCCACATATTTGGCAGCCTGGAGCACCTCTTCCTCCTCTATTTTGTCCTTCATTTTGAATTCCAGGACAAAGACCTTGTTTTCGGTGATCACCAGCACGTCGGCATAGATGCGAATGTATCTTGCCCGCTTGATGCGCAGTTCAAACCCAACCTCCCAGTCCGGGGCGTACACCCCCTGTAAATCCGTGAAGAGGTTCACCATCACCTCCCGGCAGTCCCGGAAGGAATGGTAGAGGCCCCGGGTGTCATTCAGGTTCCGGCCGTTGCTGCGGCAGCCGGCTTCCATTGCCTCCAGCCACTGCCCCTCCGAAAGGGCCAGGAAATCCGAAACGGCAGCATAGTAGCCGCAGAAATTCCCCAGGCCGTGATGGGGCCGGGACTGGCGGATCAGACCGTGCCAGCAGTAGTTTTCGTCCTGGTAGCACAGCTCCTTCATAAAGGGGGCGCAGTGCAGATATTGATTGATCCGGTGTCGGTCCGCGGGAACGCATTTTTTCAGCTCCCGGGCCTTCACCCCATCCCGGCGGCAGATTTCATGGTAGATTGCCCGCTCCAGCAGGTCCGTCTTGTGCAGCGAATTGGCCATTGTTTCACTTCCTTTTTTCATCATACCACATTTCCCCAAAATTGGAACAGTAATCATTTCCGGCACTGTATTTTGAACCCCTGCAAGGAGCGTCCTGCTATGATGGCTGAAAAAGCAGTCCATCCGATTATATTCGGCAGGGGGCTGTCCGCCTGGGTCAATCCCTGATTACGCAGCAAATTTACAGTTGCCATTTCCCGGAAAGAGGAGTATAGTATTCCTATGAAAATATTCATATGGTTCTTTTTGTAATAATTCCAGGAGGCAAATTCCATGAAAAGAAACATACCCCTTCGTTTGGGGATTACCTACGGACTGTTCTACCTTGCCTATATGTCCCTCTTTCCCTTTCAAACCATCTACCTTACAGAGCTCGGCTATGACAAAAGTGCTATTTCGGTGCTGACCACCTGTACAGCCCTGGGTAATTTCCTGATTCAATTTCCCATGGGACGGCTGTCCGCCAAAACCCGCTCCCCCCGGAAGCTGCTGGTCCTGCTGATGATCGGAGCCATCCCCCTGGGGTTCCTTATGTACCTGTTTCATGGGAATCTGGCAGCGGTGATCCTGGCGGTGCTGCCTGTGACGCTCCTGGATTTCTCGCTGATCGGGCAGCTGGACAGCTATACCCTCGCACTGCAAGTCCGGGACACCTCCGTCCGCTACAGCGTCATGCGCTCCATCGGCAGCCTCACCGGAGCTGCCGCCACCATGGTTCTTGGCAGCATCTATGCCTCCCGGGGCACCGGCCTGATGTTTCCCCTCCACGGCAGTCTGATGGCGCTGGCTGCTCTGGCTGCGCTCCTGCTTCCCAAATTCCCTCCCGTGCAGACCTCCCAGCAGTCCGGCGGGTCCGGAGCTTTGACCGCTTTCCTGCCGCTGCTACTGGGCGGCGGGCTGGTGTTTTTGGGCTGGCGGGCCATTATGACCTATCTCCCCGTCCTGCTGGTGGAGCGGGGCGGCAGCGCGGCCCATCAGGGGCTTGCCATGTCGCTGATGAGTTTTAGCGCCATGTCCGTTCTGATGCTCTATCCGGTTTTCCGCCGGAAATACTCCCTCCGATGGCTTCTATGTACCGGAAGTGCGGTGATGGCCCTGCGCCTTGCCCTGATTTCCTTGACCCGGACGCCGGAAACGCTGGCCGTATCTCAGGTTCTGGAGTCCTTTAGCTACGGCCTGCTCCAACCAGCCATTATGGAGCTCATCACCCAGGCCGCGCCGGATGACCTCCGCCCCCGGGTGGTGGCCATCTGGACAGGCATTCAAATGGCACTGTGCACCGTGGCGGCAAACCTTCTGGTGCAGCTGCTGTGCATCCGTCTGAGCCTGGCCCACAGCTTTTATGTTTTTTCCGCGCTGGCGGTTCTGGGGTTGATCATTCTGACCACAGTGGCCGGCCGGTATTCCGAAAGGAGATATTCCCATGCTTGATCAACAGGGCAGAAAAATTCCCATTCGCGACATCGCAGCCAAAGCCGGGGTCAGCCCAACCGCAGTGTCCCGGTATCTGAACGCCAGCGGCTATGTGTCCCAGGAAAAATGCGCTGCTATTTCCCGGGCGCTTCAGGAGCTGAATGCGCGTCCAGAAGAGGAGCCTCCTGCCGTCCGGGGAAGAAACCGCAGGGTATTCGCCTTTCTCAGCCCGCCCCTGATTCCCGGCTCCAACATGCAGTTCGCGGCCATGAGCTCCTTTTTCTCCGACGCAGCCAAATCCCGGGGCTACTCCACAAGGGTCTACCCGGCAAATCTTTCCGAAAGGACCTTGATAGACGTGCTGCGCCAGATTATGGAGGACCATCCCAGCGGAATTCTGATTCCGGTGGTTCCCATGATGGAGCTGGACCGACAGACCCAGCGCTTCATTCAGGAGTCCGAGACGCCCATTGTATTTCTGTCTGAGTTCCTGCATCCCTATCCCCGGATTAACAGCATCATCAACAACATCGATCAGGGAATCGGCATGGCTGCTTCTCATCTGCGGGAGCAAGGCTGCCGCAGGCTGGCTCTGCTGACCCCACCGCCAGCCCAGAGTAAGTCTGCTGCCCTGATGCAGGCGGCGTTTCGGCAGTATGCTCAGGAGGCGGACTGGCCGGATAACTGTATGATTTGCGAATTTCCCTGGAAAAATCCCGCCTTCAACGCAGCGGGATATCAATGCGCCAGGCTGGCCTTTGCCCGGGATCCCAATCTGGATGGGATCATCGGCTGGATTGATTCCTACACGGCGGGAATTATGTGGTACCTCTATGAAATCGGTAAGCGGGTCCCGGAGGATGTGAAAATTGTAACCATGAACGAGGATTATGCGCCCTATCTCTGTCCGCCGCTGACCACCATTTCCTACCCCAACCAGACGCTGTGCACCGAGGCAGTGGAAATGCTGGTCCGGCTTCAGTCCCCGAAGGAGCGGGAAAACGTGAAGCATGTGTATATCTCTCCCCGCTTCACGGTTCGCCGCTCCTCCGACCCGGACTGTCCGCTGTGATCCTTTTCATCTGAATTTTCATATGAAAAAATCATTGTGAATTGCCCATAAGGAATATGTGAACATTTTGTGGATTCGGCGAATAGCAATCCCATTCCTCTTTTGCTATACTATTTGTGATCTTCGGGAGCATGTGGTTTCCCGGAACCAAAGAGAAACAGAGAAGGAGGAACATATCATGAAAAAACATCCCGTTTCAAAACGCTGTCTGGCTCTGATCCTGGCCATCGCCGTATTCGTGGTCAGCGCGTTTGTTCTGCGTGCCAGCCTGACCGGAGGGTTCTCGGTCTGCGTGCAGAATGTGAACTTCGTCACGGACGAGGGCGTCAACCTCTCCGCCACACTGTGGGTTCCCAAGAACGCCACCACTGAGACGCCGGCAGCAGGCATCGTAATCGCTCCCGGCGGCAATACGCCCCATGTATTCTACGCCAGCTACAGCATTGAGCTGGCCCGGCGGGGCTATGTGGTGCTGGCCTACGACTACTACGGCACTGTAGGCTCCGGCATGACCACACAGGGTAATTCCGGCGCACTGGCCGCCATGAAGTACCTGTCCGGCCTGTCCTTCGTGGACAGCAGCCGACTGGGCAGCACCGGGCACTCCAACGGCGGCGGTCAGGCCTCTGCCGCAATTCTCAGCGAGTACGCCGCCTCCGCAGAAAAACGCAGTGTGGTGTTTGTGGGCTGCGGTGTTCCCGCCACGGACCCCACCATTTATGACGGCGTCAACGTCATGGCCATCTGGGGCGAGCTGGACGAATGCGGTCAGGGCACCTTCTGGGATGTGTACCATGAGGACAGCCTGAACTACGGCGGAATGGCCACCCTTGCCGGCGAGGAAACCAACCATATGGAAGTCGGCCATTACTACGGCAGCCCCGACGACGGCAGCCTGCGGGTACTGTACACCCCCAATACCTTCCACTCCATGTCCAATCTGGTGCCCTCCAGTGTCACTAACATCATCCGTTTCTTTGACGACACCCTGGACGGCAACACCTCCACCCTGGCGGACAATTCCTTCGTCTATGTGTGGCAGGAATTCGCCGTGCTGTTTATGGCAATCAGCCTGTGCGTCATGATTTTCCCGGTGGGCGCAATGCTGCTGGATACCAAGCTCTTCTCCGGGCTGAAGCGGGAAGTTCCCGCCGCCACGGCAAAATCCGATCTGAAATTCTGGGTATTCCTGCTGTTGCCCGGCATTCTGTCCGCCTTGATCGTCAAATCCACCGTCATTCAGGGCCAGACCATCATGGGCAAGCTGCCCTGGCTGTTCAACGTCCAAAGCACCAACGGCTTTATCTGGTGGTTCTTCCTATCCGCAATGATCGGCGTCGTGTTCTATGTGATCCGAAGCTTTGTGGACAAGACCATTGACCGTCAGGCTGATAAACTCCGCGCCAGAACCTCCGTTGCAAACATCGCCCTGGCGGTGGTATTCTCCCTGGCTGTTATCGCCGTCCCCTACGGCTTTGCAGTGGCCGCCGAGCGTCTGACCGGCTGGTACGGCCGCATCTTCCAGACCTACCTGGCTCCCCTGTCCGCGGGCCGTGTTGGACAGTATGTGGTATACTACGTGCTGTTTATGATCCTTTTCAGCGTTTATGCCTTCCTCCAGGCGGACGGTGTTCGGCTGAAGGACGCTTCCGACCGCACCAACTATTGGATTACCCTGCTGGTCAATGCGCTTCCTGCCGTACTGTTCCTCGGCACCCTTTACGGCAAGCTGATTCTCACCCATGTGACCCCCATCAACGGTCGGGAGATGTCCCGCGCTCAGGGTGCCATGATGGGTATGCTGCTGTTGTACTTCGTGGTAGCTAAGGTGGTCAATTCCTTCTACAAGAAAACCGGCAACATCTATGTGGTTTCCGCCGTCAATGCGGCGTTCATCACCTGGTTGTCCGTCAACACGCCCCAGCTCATGATTTGACTCCAACATAAGCCGGAGCTCTGAGCCAACGTCAGGAAATGAATATCGCTTGTGCCAGAGGCAAGGCTCAAGAATGAGTGCATCCAGAAATGGGTGCACTTTTTCTGCCCAAAGGATATGACCCGCAAGAGGAAAACGCCCCTGTATCGCTCCCCCCTTGCTGAACAAACATAAAACCGGACCCCACATTCCTGTGAGGTCCAGCTTCTGTTATCGAAATGACATCAGCCGCTGACGCAGCCGGGTGTGTGTTATTGCATATGCTCCTGGGCGGAGAAGCTGTGGGGAAGCAGCTCGGCCAGAGGTACCGGCTCAATGCTTCCCTCCGCGCCCACCAGGTAGATGATAAAATCATCCCGGCAGAATTCCCGCATCACCTGGCGGCAGACGCCGCAGGGCGGGAAGGGCCCGGTGATCACCCCATCCTTGCCGCCGCAGACGGCGATGGCGGTAAAGTCCCGGTGGCCGTCGTACACCGCCTTGAAGAAGGCCGTCCGCTCGGCGCAGACCGTGGGGGTGTAAGAGGCGTTTTCGATGTTGCAGCCCTGGTACACCGTTCCGTCGGCGCACAACAGCGCCGCGCCCACCTTGTAGCCGGAATAGGGCACATAGGCGTGATTCATGGCCTCCACTGCCAGCTGCGCCAGTTTTTCAGGGGTCATTTCCATTCCTCCTTACAGAATCTCCCGGGCAAAGCTCTTGCCGGGGGTCTCATAGGGTACTCCCAGCAGCTCCGTCACGGTGGCAGCGATGTCCGCGAAGCTCCCGCGGGTGCCCAGGTTCACCGGCCGGACTCCCCGGCCCAGAATCAGCAGGGGGACATATTCCCGGGTGTGGTCCGTGGTGGCGGTGTAGGCCGGGTCACAGCCGTGGTCGGCGGTGATCATCACCACATCCTCCGGGCCCAGCTTGGGGATGAAATCTCCCAGCCAGGCATCAAACTCCGACAAGGCGTTCGCGTAGCCGTCCACGTCCCGGCGGTGGCCGAACTGCATGTCAAAATCCACCAGGTTCACAAAGCAAAGGCCGTGGAAATCCCGCTTTGCGTAGTCGGTGGTGTGCTGCATCCCGTCGGCGTTGGACTTGTTGAACACGTGCTCCGTATCCCCCTGCCCGGCGAAAATATCATGGATCTTCCCCACTGCCAGGCAGTCCAGTCCGGCCTCTTTGACGGCATCCAGCATGGTTTTCCCAGGGGGCTCCAGGGAAAAATCGTGACGGTTGGAGGTGCGCTTGAAGCTGGCGGCATTCTCCCCCACATAGGGTCTGGCAATCACCCGGCCCACGCCGTGCTTACCCCGGAGGATGGCTCTTGCCTTGCGGCAGGCGTCGTACAATTCTTCCAGGGGAATCCAGTTTTCGTTGGCCGCCACCTGGAACACGGAGTCGGCGGAGGTGTAGACAATCCACTTGCCGGTGTGCTTCTGCTCCTCCCCGTAATCCCGGATCACATCGGTGCCGGAATAGGGAGCATTGCAAAGCACCCCCAGGCCGGTGGCCGCTTCAAATTCATCCAGAACCTCCTTGGGAAACCCCTCCGGGTAGGTAGGCAGGGGCGACGGAGAGATCAGTCCCGCGATTTCCCAATGACCGATGGTGGTGTCCTTACCCATGGAGGCCTCCCGCAGCCGGGCCACCGCACCTGTGGGAGAATCCGTCCTGGGCAGACACCCAACGCCGTCGATATTCCCCAGGCCGGCGGCAATCATATTGGGGATGTGCAGCCTGGAAGATGCGGCGCAGGAAGCCAGGGTATTCACGCCCACATCCCCGAATTTCTCTCCGTCCGGCATCTGGCCGATGCCGAAGGAATCCAGTACAATTAAGAAAATGTGCTTATCGGCTTAAGTCAGCAAGCCGACAAATTGGTGTTTGAAACGTA
>JBJEYY010000214.1:0-7212 GCA_051887095.1 Faecousia sp.
ACGTTTCAAACACCAATTTGTCGGCTTGCTGACTTAAGCCGATAAGCACATTGTCAATTGTCAATTAAAAAACCTCCATTGGAAAGGAACACCCCTATGAAACAACCCGTGGTGGATTACCGCAAGCTGCGGCTTTCAAACATCACCTCCCCGGAGTACCGGCACCTGCTGCTGCTTCTGGGGTGGGTGGTATACTTCGCCTTCTATTTTCTCACCGAGAATCTGATCCCGGTGGAGAAATGCCATCCCATGCACTGCTTTATCGATGACATCATTCCCTTCAACGAGTGGTTTGTGCTGCCCTATGTGGGGTGGTATCTGCTGATTGTGGTATCCCTGGGGTATTTCCTCCTGTACAACCCGCAGAATTTCTCCCGGCTGCAGACCTACATCATTGTCACCCAGGTGCTGGCCATGACAGCCTACATTCTCTACCCCTCCCGGCAGGATCTGCGGCCGGAGGTGCTGCCAAACGACAATTTCCCCAGCAAAATTGTGGCGCTGCTCTACACCTTCGACACCAACACCGGCGTGTGCCCGTCGCTGCATGTGGCTTATTCCTTCGGAATCGGCTCCACCTGGCTGCGGGAAAAGAGTGCGGCCTGGTGGTGGAAAGCCCTTGTGTGGATATTCGTCATTGTGATTTGCCTGTCCACCATGTTCATCAAGCAGCACTCCGCAGTGGACTTCTTCGCGGCCCTGCCTGTGTGTTTGGTGGCCGAGTGGTTTACCTTCTTCCGCAAGCCGAAAGTCGCCCAAAAATAACAACTGCCGCCCAATTGGGCGGCAGTTTTGTTGTATCCCGGAGCGGCAAATTGGTGTTTGGCGCGCCGAAAAAACGCTGTCATTGCGAGCCAGTGTGCGCACTGGCTTGCAATGACAGCAAAATTGGGACATACACCTACAAACACCAATTTGTCGATCAGTCAATGGACAGCTCCGAAGCGGAAACGCTATAGAATTCCGCCATGGCCTTTTCCAGGTCCAAGGCATCGCTAACCCCCGCGGTTTCGTAGCAGGAGTGCATGGCAAGCTGGGGCAGTCCGATATCCGCGGTGGGGATGCTGACCTGGGTCAGGGAAATGTGGCCCAGGGTGGAGCCTCCGGCAATATCCGCCCGGTTGCAGTAGGTCTGTACCTTCACTCCGGCCCTGCCGCAAACCCGGCGGAACACCGCGGCGCTGAAGCCGTCGGTTGTGTAGCGCTGGGCGGCGTTGAATTTCAGCACCGGTCCGCCGTTCAGGACAGGGGCGTTGCCGGGATCGGCATACTCCGGGTGGTTGGGGTGCACCGCGTGGGCGTTGTCCGCGGAAACCAGGAAGCTCCGGCTGAGCAGCTCACCTTTCGCGAGGCCCAGAGCGTCACAGATCCGTTCCAGAGTGTCCGCAAGCAGCGTGGATGCCGCGCCCTGGACAGAGTTGGAGCCAACCTCCTCGCTGTCAAACACGCACAGCACCGGAATCACGTCGCTGTCTGAGGATGCGAGAAAGCCCCGGGCGCAGCCCCAGGCGCATTCCAGGTCGTCCAGAGCAGGGGCAGAGAGAAATTCCTCGTCAATTCCCCAGACCCGGGCCTTCTCCCGGACGTAGAGGTACAGGTCGCTGCCCAGAATCTTCCCTCCGGCGGCCTCCTCCAGAAGCGCCCTCAGTTTTCCGGCGGCGTCCTTGCCCCCGAGCATCGGCAGCAGGTCCACGGCAGGGTTCCACTTGTAGCCGTCGTTGGCCTGCCGGTTCATGTGGATGGCCACGTTGGGAATCAGCAGCAGGTCCCGGTCGATGTTCAGAAGCCTGCTTTCCATGCCGGATTCGGTTTCCACCATCACCCGGCCAGCCAGGGACAGGGGCCGGTCCAGCCAAGGGGCCATGAGCATACCGCCGTAGCGCTCCACAGCGAGGCGGGTGTAGGTGCCGGGCAGCTCCGGGTTCTCCTTCAGCTTGAAGCAGGGCCGGTCGGAGTGGCTGGCACTGATGGCAAAGCCCCGGCAGTCCCCCTCCGGAATCCGGAAAGCAATCACCGCCGAGCCGCCCCGGGTCAGGTAGTATTTCCCCCCGGGGACAAGGCTCCACCGCTCCCCCATACGCAGCCGGGTGTATCCGGCAGAGGAGAGCATATTTTCCAGAAACGCAGCCGCGTGGTATACGCTGGACGATGCATCCAGAAATTCACATAGATGTTGGATGGAAGGATTCATAGTTACCTCCAAAAATTCAATAGGACAGCGACAAATTGGTGTTTGGCTGACTGCGCCACAAGTTTCCTGTCATTGCGAGCCAGTGCGCACACTGGCGTGGCAATCCCCCGGATAGAGGGGAAATGTACCGACAATTGCCCTGAAGAGTGGGGAACGTTGCGATTTTTGGTGGTAATCGTTACCTGGTTCCATTCAACCGGGGGATTGCCACACCAGTCTGCGGACTGGTTCGCAATGACACAAAACTTGAGACGCACACTTACAAACACCAATTTATCGCCCTACTGAGTCTGATCGATATGCATTTCATTGACTGATGGAGGAAGTTACTATGGAGGAACTGCTGGACAGTCTGAAAAAAACGGAGCTGTTCTCCGGATTCCCGGAGGAAGTCATTCTCAACAAGGTACTGCCCCACCGGCAGCTGATGGTATACCGAAAGGATCTGTGCCTGATCCGGCCCCAGCAGCGGGTCAACCGTTTCGGCATCGTCCTGTCCGGGAAGGTCCACATCATGCACATTTTCATGGAGGGCAGCTACAGCCTGATTTCCTCCCTGCGCGCAGGGGAAATTCTGGGCGCGGACCTGATTTTCACCCGCAGCCAGCTTTCGCCCTATCACGCTGTGACGGCCGCGGAGACGCGAATTGTTTACTTCCCGGCAGAATTGGCAACCTGTCCCGGTCTGCTCCCGGAGATCTGGAGAACGGAGCTTACCCGGCAGCTGGCGGCATGGATTTCCAATGTGAACATAAAAAAGGAGTACCGGCTTGCCATTCTCTCCCAGAAGGGTCTGCGGGAGCGGATTCTCACCTTTCTGACCATGCAGGCCTCCCGGCGTCAGAAAACCGCCTTTACCATTTCCTACTCCCGGGAGGAGCTGGCGGCATACCTCTGCGTCAACCGCAGCGCGCTGTCCCACGAGCTGAGTCAAATGCAGGCCGAAGGCTTGATTACCTTCCGGAAAAACTACTTCCATCTGCATTTCCTGCAAGCCTCTGACGATGGCCGAATTACGCCATATTAACGAAATACGGATGCAGGTTTTTCTGCATCCGTATTTCGTTTATAAGTCTTCCACAAACCGTTTGCCGGGGTACATCGGGCGTTGATCGGGAAGGGCCGGAGATACCCGAACCGACACATCCACTCCGGGGCAGCAGCTCCGCGCAGTCTGCATCAGCCACTCCCCGCCGCGGCCGTCCATCGTCCGGGCGTCGATGCGAAGCGTTCCGTTGAAGCCTGCCCGATAATCCACCAGCGAACCAAGCGAAAACAGCGCACTGTCCAGGGCTTCTATGGAAATCTCTCCCTCCCGGCGGGAAACGGTGTCAATCCGTTTCGTCACGCTTCCACAGGGACACATGGGCAGTATCCGGGTAAAGTCTCCGGTGCGGTAGCGGATCAGGGGCATGGCTTCTAAGCCGATGGTGGTAATAACCAACTCTCCATATTCTCCCTCAGGAAGGGTCTGCCCGTCTTTGTCAATGATTTCCGGGATGATGTGGTTTTCCCGCAGATGCATTCCCTCAAAGGCCGGACAGGTGACGGCCCCGCCCAGACCGCATTCCCGGCTGCCGTAGTGGGGATAGAGCCTGCTGCCCAGCGCCTGTTCCAACGCCTCCATAACCCCACTGGGACAGGCGTCCCCGGAAACCAGCGCCCGTCGGATGGGAAATGGCTGTCCGTACATCCGGCTAAGCCCCAGCAGTGTCACCGGAAAGCCGATATAGGTTTCTGGCCGGGTTTCCCGCACCAGCTCGGACAGCTTCCCCCAGCTCTGCCCGAAGCCCGCCCGAATGGGAATCCCGCCAAGCCGCTCCACCGCTTTCGCGATCAGGTCCCCCAGGCCGAAGGGGCCGGTAAAGGGAAAGCAGATCAGACATTTTTCTCCGGGCAGCAGCATTTCGCTGATTCCCGCGGAGAAGAAGCCTATGGTGTGCTCCGTGTCCCGCTCCGTGTAAAACACCCGCTTGGCTGGCCCCGTGGTGCCGGAGGTGGCCCCGGAAATTACCCGGCTGACCTCCGATTGGGAGGTCAGCAGAAACGCCCCGGGGGCCTGCGCCAGCATGGCAGCGGTGGTAAAGGGCAGCGTTTCCAGCTGGGACAGGCCCCCCAATTTTTCCGGGTATCCGGCATAAATGCCGCCCCTTATCTTTAGCCGCGCCAGGGTTTCGTTCAGGCGGCAAAGCTGCAAGCGTTCCAGTCCCTCCCGGGTCAGCTCCGGGAGGGACTCGATTTCACAGATCCAGTTGTCCAGTTTTGATCTTCTCATCTTCGGTACAGGGCCTTTCCGTGGATATCCGTCAGATTGTAGGCGCAGAAGGGCACCATGCCCCGCTGGGTATCCACCTCGCAGATGTAGCAGCGGCGCAGACGGTCAAGGTCTAGATTGTAGGCATCCTGAAACACCATGCCGGAAACGGTGAAGGTGCGCTCCACCGTCTGCCGCAGAAAAGCGTCCAGGGACGCGGTATCCTCATCGGAATCGCAGCAGGAAGCCTTACCGCTCCACTGCCGGGACACAAAATCCCGGGCATCGCCGGATTTGACGCAGCAGCATTGGCTCCGCCGCCGGGGCAGGGCTTTTAAGCTGCCGTCGGGCCTTCGCAGATAGCTTGCGTGGAAGGAGCAGTAGGGACTTTCGGCACCGCCGCCTCCGAAATCCGCGGCCTTCATCCATCCTCCCGTTTGCTCCTCAATCCGCCGCAGCACGGCGGGAATGGTCAGCCGGTTTTCCGGCGGCGTCAGGCCGCAGCGGCCAAAGTAGGAAATGGGCTGAATATGGACCCCCCGGACCCAGGGGGCGTGCTCCAGCCCGAAGCGGAGAATCTCCCCCAAGGCGTGGTCGTTGACACCAGGGGCAACCGTGGGCACCAGCACCACCGGAAGTCCCGCCGCCTCACAGCGGTCAACGGCGCGCAGCTTTTTCTCCGTTAAGGCCGCGCCCCGCAGGGTTTGGTAAATCCCATCCTCCAGACCGTCGAACTGCAAAAACACGGTGCTGACCCCGGCGGAGGCCAGATGCTCCGCATACCCTTCCTCGTCGGCAATGCGCACACCGTTGGTGTTCAGCTGGAAAAACGAAAAGCCCTTTTCCCTGCCCAAGGCGATGATCTGCGCCAGATCCTCCCGCAATGTGGGCTCGCCCCCGGAAAGCTGAATGTTGAAGGGGCCGCCCCGCTCCATCAGCAGGTCGTACTGCCTGCCGATTTCCTCCAGGGAGAGATCCCGGGCTGTTTGCTCTCCCGCGCTGGCAAAGCACACCGGACAGCGCAGATTGCACCGGGTGGTCAGCTCCAGCAGCACGCAGCAGCCGTCCCGCCGGTGAGCCTGGCACAGTCCGCAGTCGTTGGGGCAGCCTTTTTCCACCGGCTGGGCCCGAACGGGAGTGACCGCGGTGTTGTTATCTCCCGCCGCCCAGTTAACATAACTTTCCAAATCACCTTCCCAGATCAATGTTCGGAAAGCGCCATGCTCCCAGCATTTTTTCTCCAGATAGATCTTTCCGTCCTCCCCCAGGGTTTTCGCGGCGGGAATCCGCGCCAGACACACCGGGCAGACGCTCATGGTTCTTCCGATTTCCATTTACATAAGTCCCTTATTTTCGAGGATTTCCATGCACTTTTCAAATGTCGAGGCGATGATTCCCGGGCAATACTGTACCTTTTTGGCCGGACTGGTGCCTACGATATCCCTGCAGTCGACGCTCCTGTATTCCAGCTCCATTTCCTCGGTGAACCACCGGGTAAATTCTCCCAGCGCGGCCTTGTGGTGGGGACTGTCGTAGCTGTCGGCGTCGGGCTTGCCGGTAAAGTAGGAAATCAGGCAGCATCCTGCCGCCATACAGCCGCATACATCTCCGCTGCCGCCAATGCCGCCGTTTAAGCCCTGCATACACTGCACAAGCTTCGGGTTCTCCTCTCCCAGGGTGTCCAGCAGCAAAATTGCCAGAATCTGTCCGCAGGCATAGCCGTACCGGCTCAGTTCCAGAATCCGTTCTTCCAAATCCATGCCCTCACATCCTTTCGCACACGAACAGCACATAGGTAAACTTCTTCCCCTGAGGAAGGCATACCTCCTCCTGGGTCCACAGGGCTTCCAGGTAATACGCCCGCCATTGGTCGGTCAGGTCCTCCAGATGCCGCACGGCAAAGCCCGCCTGCCGGGTCTGGTTCAGCAGGGCAACCACATCCTCCGTCACATCGGAGAATACCAGCTTGCCGCCCTTGCGCAGAAGCCTTCCGGCCTGCCGCAGCGCGCCGGGAACATCTCCGCTGACATAGAAGCTGCATTGAGAGATGATTCCGTCGAAGCTTGCGACCGGGTAGGGCGGCTGCAAAAAGTCCCCTTCCGTCACATCCTCACCCCGGGGGCTGCGGTCAAGGCCCTCCGCCTCGTAGCCCAGAGCTTTCAGCAGCCGGACAGTGCTTCCGTCCCCTGCCCCCATGTCCAGCCACCTCGCGGGCGGGGGCAGGAAGGACAGCTCAATCAGATAGCGGCTGTGTTCCTCGCCGCCGGGATGCCCCAGCATCACTTGTCCTCCAGTGCCTTCTCCACGGAAAGCACCTTCCCCAAGGCCAGCTCCTCCGGAACATAGATGAACCCGCACTTGGGACACACCGGCAGCTCCACGGGGAAGCCGTTGTCCAGATACATAAATTTCGCTTTTCCTTTTTCCAGCCGGACGCCGCATTTCATGCAGGTCAGCTTCCCCTCGGGATCGATGGTATAGTAATTCTTGTCAGCCATATCCTGCTCCTTAAACTCCATGTCCTTGCGCCCACCGGTGCGGCATGCTCTTTACGGTTATCGGTATTCCGAAACAGAACGAGAAATTGTTGTTTGAAAGGGCGCGTTGCAAATTACCTGTCATTGCGAACCAGTCCGCAGACTGGTGTGGCAATCCCCCGGTTAGAGGGAAAATGTATCGAAAAGTGCCCTGGAAGTTGGGAGTTGCTGCGACTTTCGGTAGTAATCGTCACCTGGTTCCTTTCAACCGGGGGATTGCCACGCCAGTG
>JBJEYY010000215.1:0-7128 GCA_051887095.1 Faecousia sp.
AACCGGGGGATTGCCACACCAGTCTGCGGACTGGTTCGCAATGACAGGAAACTTGGAACGAGTATTACAAGCACCAATTTATCGATCAGCCTGCATTTGTAATTCGTCCCGAAGGGACACCTTAACTGTCCACTGTCAACTGTACACTGTCCACTGCCTTTAGTCTCTTCTCAGCGCCTCGATGGGGTTGAGGTTAGCGGCCTTGATGGCGGGGAGCAGACCGAAGATCACGCCGATGAGGGTGGAGAACACCACCGCAATCACAATGGCCGGGAAGCTGATGGCCACAGGGATCTTCACAAGATAGCTGATCAGCTGGGCCAGACCCACACCGCTCACCACGCCGATGATGCCGCCGAGACTTGTAAGCACCGCGGCTTCGGTGAGAAACTGCAGCAGGATTCTCCGCTTTCTCGCACCGATGGCCTTCTTCAGACCGATCTCGGCGGTCCGCTCGGTAACGGACACCAGCATGATGTTCATAACGCCGATGCCGCCCACCAGCAGGGAGATGCTGGCAATCCACACCAGCTGGGTGTTGGTGGACTGGGACATGCTCTGCAGCTGCTGGGCCTGTTCCAGCATATCGGTGCTGCGGTAGTCGAACTCGCTGTCGGAGCCCATAATCTGCCGCTCGGTCAGCAGCTTGGCCGCGTCCTGTCCGGCGGAGGTCATGGCATCGGTGCTCACCACCTTGATGGCCACGTCCTGGGGCTCGTCAAACTGGTACACCCCGGGCCACACCACATCCGGCAGATACACGGCTCCCGAGGAGGTATCCGCGTAGAGCCAGTAATCGTTCAGGGAATTGATGGTGGGGGTGAACTCCTGGCTCAGGCTCACCACACCCACCACAGTAAACACCTCGGAATTGATTTCAATGGCCTTACCCACCGGGGATTCCCCGCCAAAGAGGTTGGTCACCGCCTTGGCATCCACCAGGGCCACCTTCCGGAATTTGGAGAAATCCTCCTGGGTAAAGCCCCGTCCGGACTTCACCTGATAGCCGTAGACGCTCAGATAGTTCCCGTCAATGCCGTAGAGACTGCCGTTGAACTGGGTGTTGCCGAAGTACACCGAATTGGCATAGTTGCGGGAGCAGTACACGCTGACCTTCTCCACCCCGGGGAGCTTCTCCAGCTCTTCCACGGTGCTTTTGCTCACCACCCGCACCCCGCTGGGCACGGGATTCCAGCTCATGTCGTAGGGATAGCCGTTTTGGTTCAGGCGTACGGTCACCACGTTGTTCCCCGCGCCGATGAGGTTCTCCTTGATCTGCTCGTTGGTGCCCTTGATGGTGGACACAATGGTGATGATGGCGGCAATGCCGATGATGATGCCCAGCATGGTCAGAACGGAGCGAAGCTTGTGGCTCCAGATGCCCTGAAAGGCAAGCCGAATATTCTCAAGCATAGCTTTTCCTCCTTTTAACCATACAGGTCGCCCAGGTCACCCTCCTGGGTGGGGGCACCGGGCTTTACGGTCTTGCCGTAGGGGAAGGCAATCAGATCCTCCTGCGTCAGGCCCGACAGCACCTCGGTATAGCTGCCCCAGAGGGATTTGCCCGTGGTGACGAACCGCTGCTCCAGCCGCCCGTTTTCTCCGCGCACCATGACGTAGGTCTTGCCCTGCTCCGTGCGCAGATAGGGATTTTCCAGATAGATGCCGTTCTCACTGGTGCCGGAGGCGTACTGGACGCTGACGTAGCGCCCCTCCTGCAAATCCGCGGAGCCGTCCACGAACACAATCAGGGGGTAGTAGGAGGCATTGGGATTGTTCATTCCGTTGTAGCCATTGCGGCTGCTGGGCAGGTCGCCCACGGAGTGGATGGTGCCGGTATACATCATGCCGGTGTTCCAGTCGTTGATGGTAACCTCCTGGCCGATGACCAGGGAATCCTTCTCCAGCTCGCTGACCACGCCCTGGACGTAGAAGCCGCCGCCGCCGGAGACCTTCAGCACCGGCTGCTGGGTTTTCTTCGCCTCGTCCTCGGAAAGCAGCGAGATTACCGTGCCGTCGATGGAGGCGCGGACGGCTCCGTCGCTGACCTCCAGCTGCATGATCTTGTATTCCGCCTCGGCCATCCGCTGACTCAGCTCCAGCTCCTTGATCTTCTTCTCCTGATCCCGGCGCATTTCGGCCAGCTGGGCCGCCGTATAGCCGCTGCCGTAGTCAATGTCCGGGCCGTCCTTCTCGTTCCCTTCCTCCTCGGCCAGCATATGGTCGGGGACGCTGCCGGGGCTGAAGAACTGGAAGGCAAAGCTGCCGCTGCTCTGCTTCTTGACAATCAGGCCCTGCCAGGTGACCTTCTGGCCCAGGGCCCGGTTGCCCTGGGTCACCTTGACCACCACATAGAACCGATTCACATTGATATGCTCCGGTGTTCCGCCGCCGGACTCGCCGCCGGATTCACCTTCACCGGATTCTCCCTCACCGGATTCGCCATCGGATTCTCCCTCACCGGATCCGCCGCCGGACTCGCCTTCGCCGGGTTCCTCCTCACTCTCTCCGGATTCGGGATCGGGCACCGGAAGGTTGGCATTCTGGTATTCCTCCGCGTGCCGCCGCAGATCCTCCAGCATTCCGTCCTCCACGGAAGCGTTGGTCCTCAGCCAGAGAATCAGAGCCTTGTCCTCGGAGCTTCCGTCATACTCCGTCATGGTGGAGATCTGATAATCCCCCGCCAGCGCGGAACCCAGACTTTCGTCATCCTCACCCGTGTCCGGCTTCACGGTGGGGATCACCATGGGCCGCATACCCTTGATCTGCTGCAGCCGGTCCTTGGCCTCCTCCAGCTGGAGCTTCACCTTCTCCACATCCAGCCGCTTGCGCTCTAAGGCCAGGTCGGAGAGGGTGGTGTCGAAGCGCAGCAGCACATCGCCCTTTTTCACCGTGTCCCCTTCCTTTACCAGCACCTCGGTAACGGTCTGGGTATCGGAGAGGAAGACAGTCTGAATCTTGTCCGTGGTCACGGGGCCGTAGGTCTCCCGGCTGTCGCCCCAGTATTCGGTCATGCCGAGAAACCGGAACGGATACACCAGCACGGGGTCCGCCTTGCTCCGGGACACCCCGAACCAGATTCCCACGCCGACAGCGCAGACAGTCACCAGGGAAACCGCCGAAAGCAGCAGCTTTTTCCGCTTATTCAGCTTCTTGCTCATGGTCCGCGCCTCCTTCCTCCTCCGTGCGCAGCTCGCCGTCGAGAATATGATAGATCTTCTTGGCGCACTGGGCGATTCTCAGCTCATGGGTAATCATAAGGATGGTCATGCCCTCGTCGCTGAGCTTTTGAAAGATTTCCATAATCTGGGTGCCGGACTTGGAATCCAGCGCGCCGGTGGGCTCGTCCGCCAGCAGAATGTCCGGCTTTCCCACCATGGCCCGGGCGATGGCCACCCGCTGGCACTGGCCGCCGGAAAGCTGGTTGGGCAGGAAGTTCACCCGGTCCCCCAGGCCCACGGCCTTCAGGGCCTCCTCGGCCCGGGCCCGGCGCTCCTTCAGGGATACCCCGCCGTAGAGCAGGGGCAGGGCCACATTGTCCAGCGCGTCCATCTTGGGCATCAGGTGGAAGGACTGGAACACAAAGCCGATGTGCTTGTTGCGCACCTGGGCCAGTTCGTCGTCGCTTAAATCCTTCAAATCCCGGCCGTCCAGCTCATAGCTTCCCGAGGTGGGCACATCCAGGCAGCCGATGATGTTCATCAGGGTGGTTTTTCCGGAGCCGGAGGGGCCCATGATGGCGATGTAGTCCCCCTTCTCCACGGTGAGGTTCACGTTTTTCAGCACCCGCACGGGCTCCTTGCCCTGGGCGTAGTCCTTGCAGATATCGGTCAGCTTCAGGATGGCCACTTAGCCCACCTCGCCTTCCTCAGGAAGCGCTTCGGTCTCTCCCACAGGGAGCATATCCCCCTCAGGGAGCATTTCCCCCTCGGGAAGCATCTCCTCCTCGCCGTAGAGTTCCTCCCCCATGGGCTCTTCAAAGTCGCCCTCGGTGGGTTCGGTTTCCTCGTGGGTGGTGGAAGCGCCCTCATGGCACAGGCTGTCGTCGGGGAAGGCGATGAAATCCTCCGTGGTCAGCCCCTCCAGAATGATGTAGGTATCCGTCATCGGGTTATATTCTCCCAGGGTCACGGTCCGCTTCTCCAGACGGCCCCGGCCGGTCTCGGCCCAGACCCAGGCGGAGCCGTCCTCCTCCACCGTCACAAACCCGGCGGAAAGGGCCATGCCGCTGCTTCCCTCCCCGGTATCCAGGGTCAGGTACACATGCTGGCCCAGGATCAGGCCTTCGGTGCTCTCCAGCTCCACGTAGAAGGGGTACCGGCTGGCTGCGGTCATGGAGTCCACGTCCACGCCGGAGTACATCTCGTTGCCGCTGCCCTGGGTGGGGTTCTCGTAGTCCACCAGGGTCACGGTGCCGTACCAGACCGCGTTTTCATCGGTGCGGGAGAGGATTTTCAGCCGGGTGCCTTCCATAATGCCGCCCCGCTGGAGCTCCCCCAGCATGCCCTTGACCCGGTAGGAGCCCGCCTGCTGGATGGTGATGTAGGGAGCGGGATTGCCCCGGTCATCGGTGCCCGACTCGTTGATGGCCTGAATCCGGCCGGTCACCGGGGACACCACGGTGGTGTTGGCCAGAACCTCCTCGGACTTGGCAATCTCTGCTTCCTTGGACTTGACCTTCAGCTCCGCCTCCTTCAGGTCCACCTCGGTGGTCTGAATCTGGACGGTGTACTGCAGCTTCTGGGTGCCCCAGGACCGGTCCCGGTCCTTCTTCATCTGCTCCAGCTGCTCTTTGTTGCTGTCAATTGTTGCGTTCAGCTGCTCCAGCTCCAGGCGCTGCTTTTCCAGCATCAGCTGAATCTGCTCCGTGTCATAGCGGAACAGCTCCTGGCCCTCGGCCACATCGTCGCCCTCCCGGACCAGCAGCTCCTCCACGCTTTTGTCGGAATCCCGCTGGATCTCCGCCACGTTTTCCGAAACCACCATGCCGGCAAACCGGTCCTCCGCGCCGATGCCCCCCAGCTCCACCAGGGTTTTCACGCTCTGTACATATACCGCAGGACCTTTGTCGCCGCAGCCCGCCAGGGAGAATACCAGTCCCAGCGCCAGCGCGGCCCCAATCCACTTTTTCAGCTTCATATTACATTCCTCCGTAACCTTCTTGTAATTACTTTGTTACCAACAATCATATACAAACTCCCACCAAAAATCAACTGTCCTCAGTTTAATATTTCCTTAAATTTACGACACCTGCAGAACCGCAAATTGTTGTTTGAAAGTGCGCGTTCCAAATTCTCTGTCATTGCGAACCAGTGCGCACACTGGTGTGGCAATCCCCCGGTTGAATGGAACCAAGTTACGATTACCACCAAAAATCGCAAGGACTCCCACTCTTCATGGCACTTTTCGGTACATTTCCCCTCTAACCGGGGGATTGCCACACCAGTCTGAGGACTGGTTCGCAATGACAGGTAATTTGGGACGCATCCTTACAAACACCAATTTGCCGAAACGTGGATTCCCGCCGTCCTTTCAAAAAAATCTTGCATTCGGGGTGGAAATTTCCCCTCTTTTCTGTTATAGTGATAGCATCCGGTGGTGTTTCTTGCCTCCGGGGTAGATTTGAACATAAAGGAGAGTCAGCTATGGGACTTATCAAAGCCGCCGTTGGCGCTGCCGGAGGCGTTCTGGCCGACCAATGGAAGGACTTTTTCCGCTGTGACGCCATCGATGCCAATGTCCTGGTGACAAAGGGCCGCAAGAGCGCCGGGGGCCGCTCCTCCAATACAAAGGGTACGGACAACATCATCACCTCCGGCTCCGTGATTCTGGTGGCCGACGGTCAGTGCATGATGATCGTGGATCAGGGCCGCATCGCGGAGTTTGCCGCCGAGCCCGGCGAGTACACCTACGATGCCTCCACCGAGCCCTCCATTTTCTCCGGCGATCTGGGCGAGGGCATCCAGCAGTCCTTCGCGTCCTTTGTCAAGCGCTTCACCTTCGGCGGGGAGCCTGCCAAGGATCAGCGCATCTACTACTTTAACACCAAGGAGCTGGTGGGCAACAAGTACGGCACCCCCACCCCCGTGCCCTTCCGGGTGGTGGACAACAACATCGGTCTGGACATGGAGGTGTCTCTGCGCTGCTTCGGCACCTATTCCTACCGGATCTGCGACCCGGTGTTGTTCTATAAGAATGTCTGCGGCAATGTCAGCTCCGACTACACCCGGGACCAGCTGGAAGGCCAGCTGAAGAGCGAGCTGCTCACCGCGCTGGCTCCCGCCTTTGCCAAGATTTCCGCCATGGGCATTCGCTACAGCGCCCTCATGGCCCACACCACGGAGATTGCCGCCGCCCTGAACGAGGTGCTCTCTTCCCAGTGGCGCAGCCAGCGGGGATTGGAGATTGTGAACTTCGGCGTGTCCAGTGTCAGCGCCAGCCCCGAGGACGAGGCCGCCATCAAGGAGCTGCAGCGCACCGCCGCTCTGCGGACCCCCGGCATGGCGGACGCCATGCGCACCAGCGCCATGGCCGAGGCCATGAAATCCGCCGCCAAGAACGAGAAAGGTGCCATGACCGGCTTTATGGGCATGAACATGGCCGGCATGATGGGCCAGGCCCAGTACCAGCAGCCCCAGTACCAGCCCCAGCAGCCCCAGTACCGAGAGCCTGCGCAGAGCGCTCCCGGCTGGGTGTGCCCGGTCTGCGGCGCCACCGCCACCGGCAAGTTCTGCCCCGAGTGCGGCGCGAAAAAGCCCGAGCCCAAGGCCGCCGGCAGCTGGACCTGCCCCACCTGCGGCGCTTCCGCCACGGGAAAGTTCTGCTCCGAGTGCGGCGCGAAGAAGCCCGCCGGGGTGCCCCAGTACCGCTGCGACAAGTGCGGCTGGGAGCCTAAGGACCCCACCAAGCCCCCCAAATTCTGCCCCGAATGCGGCGACCCCTTCGACGACGGGGACACCCGGTAAGCATTTATTCAGTGGACAGTGAACAGTTGACAGTGGACAGTTAAGGAATCGCTTCGCGATAGATCAAAACACCCGGCAGCCCCGCAAATTGGTGTTTGTACGTTTTTACTGTCATTGCGAACCAGTGCGCACACTGGTGTGGCAATCCCCCGGTTGAATGGAA
>JBJEYY010000216.1:0-7085 GCA_051887095.1 Faecousia sp.
TTCCATTCAACCGGGGGATTGCCACACCAGTCTGCGGACTGGTTCGCAATGACAGTTTTATTCGTTTCGCACACTTACAAACAACAAATTATCGAGCTAATGATTAAATGGAGGATATGGAAAGATGGACAAAGAGGAAATTCTCGGTACGCTGCTGGCTCAGGAGCAGGCGCACCACAATCCGGAGAAGAAGGTAACCCCCGGGATGCCGGAGCTTTTGCGCTCCGTGGCTGCCCAGGGGGCGGTGCTGCTGGAAAACCGGGTGCTGCCCTTCCCGGAGGGAAGCAGGGTAAGTGTATTCGGAAGGTGCCAGATTGACTGGTTCTGCACCGGCTACGGCTCCGGCGGCGATGTAAATATGCCCTATCAGGTGGGGCTGCTGGAGGGTCTGCGCCGCTGCGGCGGGCTTGCCGTCAACGAGGAGCTGGCGGGAATTTATGAGCGGTGGTGCGCGGAAAACCCCGTGGGGGGCGAGGAGTGGGGTGCCTGGCCCCGGTTCCATCCGGAAATGCCCCTGACCCGGGACCTGACGGAGGGGGCGGCGAAGGCTTCCGACCAGGCGGTGGTGGTGATTGGCCGGTCCTCCGGTGAGGACCGGGAGAATGCCCTGGAGGAGGGCAGCTTCTACCTGACGGCCCGGGAGCGGGAAATGCTGAAGCTGGTGACGGAAAGCTTTCCCAACGCGGTGCTGGTGCTGAACATCGGCGCGGTAATGGATCTCAGCTTCGTGAAGGAATACCCCTTCGGGGCGGTGCTCATCGCCTGGCAGGGGGGCATGGAGAGCGGCAATGCCCTGGCGGATCTGCTGTGCGGAAAGATGAATCCCTCCGGACGGCTGACGGATACCGTGGGGCTTTCCTATGCCGATTACCCCTCGGCGGAGCATTTCGGAGGGCTGGAGCGGAACGAATACTACGAGGATATCTACGTGGGCTACCGGTGGTTTGAGACCTTCGCCCGGGACCGGGTGCTGTATCCCTTCGGCTACGGCCTCAGCTACACCGCCTTCTCCCGGGAGGTGCTTCCCGGCGGGAATCCTCTGGAATTCCGGGTACGGATTACCAATACCGGCTCCCGTCCCGGAAAGGATACGGTGTTCCTCTTTGCGGAAAAGCCTTGCGCATCTCTGGGGAACCCTGCCCGGGAGCTCCAGGATTTCGGGAAAACCAAACTCCTGGCTCCCGGCGAAAGCCAGGAGCTGACCCTCCGCACCGACTGCTACCGGCTGTCCTCCTTTGACGAGGGGGGCTATACCGGGCACAAAGACTGCTATGTGCTGCTGCAAGGGGACTACCGGCTGTATGTGGGCGAGAATGTCCGTGCGGCCGGGGAGGTCGGAATCTACACCGTGGCCCAGACCCGGGTTATCCGTAAGCTCACCGAGGCAGCGGCCCCGGAGAAGCCCTTCCCCATCCTCACCCGGACGAACGGAAACCGGGGAGAGGGAACCGCGGCTCCCAAAACCAAGGATCTGCGTTCCGTGATTCTCTCCGCGCTGCCGGAGGGGAAACCCATCACCGGCGACCTGGGCTGGAAGCTTCGGGATGTGAAGGAAGGCCGGGTCAGTCTGGAGGACTTCACCGCCCAGCTGAGCCTGGAGGAGCTGGAGGCCATCTCCCGGGGGGCCTATGTCATGGGCCATCCCTGGGGCGCCCGGGGCAACGCGGGGATCTTCGGAGGGGTCACCGAATCCCTCCGGGACAAAGGAGTGCCTCCTGTAGTCACCACCGACGGTCCCTCCGGCATCCGGCTGTACGACTCCTGCTCCCTGATGCCCATTGGCACCTTGCTGGCCTGTACCTTTGATACGGAATTGGTGGAGAACCTCTTTGCCCATGTGGGGCAGGAGATGGTTGACCGGGGCAGCGACGTGCTGCTGGCCCCCGGCATGAACATCCACCGCAGTCCCTTGTGCGGCCGGAACTTCGAGTATTTTTCCGAGGATCCCTATGTCTCCGGCAAAATCGCCGCCGCCGTGGTCCGGGGCATCCAGAGCCAGGGAGTCAGCGCCTGCCCCAAGCACTTCTCCTGCAACAATCAGGAGACCCGCCGCCAGTTCAATGATTCCGTGGTGTCCCAGCGGGCCCTGCGGGAGATTTATCTGAAGGGCTTCGAAATCTGCGTAAAGGAAGCCGATCCCAAAAACATCATGACCAGCTACAATAAAATAAACGGTGTCTGGGGCCACTATCAATATGATCTGGTGCAGACCATCCTCCGGCAGGAGTGGGGCTACCGGGGCAACGTGATGACCGACTGGTGGATGCGGAGCGCCGCCTCGCCGGAGTTCCCGGAGCTTCGGGACAACGCCTACCGGGTCCGCTCCCGGGTGGATGTACTGATGCCCGGGGGCAGGAGCTATGAGGACCGGAGTTTCCAGCCCGACGGAACCCTGCTGGAAACCTATGGAAAGCCCAACGGCATCACCCTGGGGGAACTGCAGCTTTGCGCCAGGCACGTTTTGAACTGCGTCATGGAGCTGAAAGAGCTGGGGGATTAATCGGTCAGAAAGATAAATTGTTGTTTGTCGAATATATGCTGTCATTGCGAGCCAGTGCGCACATTGGCGTGGCAACCCCCCAAGGATTTAGGGCCGTTTTCGCTCCGTTTCCTCATTTTACCGGGGGATTGCCACACCAGCGTGCGCGCTGGTTCGCAATGACAGATAATTTGAAACGTATAGTGTAAACAACAATTTATCTGCCTGCAGAGCGGGCACAGAAATTTTCGGGAAATCGCTGAATTTTATGAGAAAACTTTGTGATTTCTTCTAAATTTGCACTTGACAAATTGCCGCCGGGATGGTATCATGATCGGGCGCGTGTAGGGGAATGCTGCGCGCGCACTGCGATGATGCGGGAGATTGCGTCTAACAAACGGTAACTTCCGCGGAGTATGTCCGGTCATCGGGCGGCTGAACGATTCTGTACGCACCAGCGTATATCGCCGGGCGGAAGGATGGGTCGGCCTCGGTCGGCCATTTTTCATGGCTCGGAATGATACGCACGGCGGCGCGGACAGCAAAAGTTCGACCGTACCCAGCCACTACGCAAACTGAGTACGTTATTCAAGGAGGAAACATAACCATGGCAAACCAAATGATCCGCATTCGGCTGAAAGCCTACGACCACCAGCTCATCGACTCCAGCGCGGCCAAGATCGTGGAAACCGCCAAGCGCAACGGCGCCCAGGTCTCCGGCCCCATCCCCCTGCCCACCAAGAAGGAGGTCGTCACCATCCTTCGGGCCGTCCATAAGTACAAGGACAGCCGTGAGCAGTTCGAGCGCAGAACCCACAAGCGTCTGATCGATATCCTCAACCCCAACCAGAAGACCGTGGAGGCCCTGATGAGCCTGGATCTTCCCGCTGGTGTTGAGATTGAGATAAAGCTGTAATTCCGCAAGGAATTGCCGCAGCCCGCACTGTCTGGCATCGGGCGGACGGGTCATGTTGGCAGCTCTCCCAATGGGGCAGCCAACCAATAACCTATTAAAAAGGAGAAAACCAAAATGCAGAAAGCAATCATCGGCAAAAAAGTGGGCATGACCCAGATCTTCGATGAGAGCGGCAAGGTGATCCCTGTGACCGTCGTGGAAGCAGGCCCCTGCGTCGTCACTCAGAAGAAGACCGTTGAAACCGACGGCTACGTAGCCGTCCAGCTGGGCTTCGAGGACATCAAGGAAGCCAAGCTCACCAAGCCTGAGTCTGGCCACCTGAAGAAGGCCGGCGTGGAGGCCAAGAAGCACCTGAAGGAGTTCAAGCTGGAGAAGGCCGCGGAGATGAACGTGGGCGACGTGGTGAAGGCCGATGTCTTCGCCGCCGGCGACATGATCGACGTGACCGGCACCAGCAAGGGCCACGGCTACCAGGGCGTTGTGAAGCGCTACGGCGCCGGCCGGACCCCCATGACCCACGGCGGCGGCCCTGTGCACCGTCACGCCGGTTCCATGGGCTCTTCCTCTCACCAGTCCCGTATCTTCCCCGGCAAGATCGGCGCCGGCCAGATGGGCAATGAGCAGGTCACCATCGAGAACCTGGAAGTCGTGAAGGTGGACGCGGAGCTGAACATGCTGGTCATCCGCGGCGCCATCCCCGGCCCCAAGGGCGGTCTGGTTTATATCCGGAACACCGTCAAGAACAACAAGGTCAAGAACGTGGAGACCGGCATCAGCAAGAACCCGCAGAAGGCATCCGGCAGAAACCCCCAGAAGGCTTCCGCGAGAGGCTAAGGAAAGGAGATCGTAAATCATGCTTACGAAAGTTTTTGATATGTCCGGCAAGCAGGTTGGCGAGATCGAGCTCTCCGAAGCTGTGTTCGGCATCACCCCCAACGAATCCGTTGTCCATGATGTGGTCAAGAACCACCTGGCCAACTGCCGCCAGGGCACTCAGAGCGCTCTGACCCGCGCTGAGGTCTCCGGCGGCGGCCGGAAGCCCTGGCGTCAGAAGGGCACCGGCCGTGCCCGGCAGGGCTCCACCCGGGCTCCCCAGTGGACCCACGGCGGCATCGTGTTCGCCCCCAAGCCCCGCTCCTACAGCTACACGCTGAACAAGAAGGTGAAGCGGCTGGCCCTGAAGAGCGCCCTCAGCGCCAAGGCCCAGGAGACTGCCATCGTGGTCATCGACGAGATCAAGATGGACGCCCCCAAGACCGCTGACTTCGCCAAGTTCCTGAAGGCTGTGGGCTGCGAGAAGAAGGCCCTGGTGGTCACCGCCGCTCCCGACGTCAACGTGGTCAAGTCCGGCCGGAACATCCCCGGCTGCGAGGTCACCTTCGCCAATGTGCTGAACGTTTACGACATCGTGAACGCCAGCAAGCTGGTTGTGGACAAGGCTGCCCTCCAGAAGATCGAGGAGG
This sequence comes from Faecousia sp., assembly GCA_051887095.1. Taxonomy (GTDB): domain Bacteria; phylum Bacillota; class Clostridia; order Oscillospirales; family Oscillospiraceae; genus Faecousia. Next base: position 4,859 of record JBJEYY010000216.1, read on the forward strand.
TATACGCATAATGAACGCTTACGATATTATCAGAAGACCCGTTATCACCGAGCAGTCCATGGAGGCTGTCGCTGATAAGAAGTACGTTTTCATGGTGGACGTGAACGCTGCCAAGCCCGAGATCAAGGCTGCCATCGAGAAGGCCTTCGGCGTCAAGGTGGCCAAGGTCAACACCATCCGGATGCAGGGCAAGGTCAAGCGCACCGGTGCTTACCCCGCCGGCAAGCAGCCCGCCTACAAGAAGGCGATCGTCACCCTGACCGCTGACTCCAAGACCATCGAGCTGTTCGAGGGTATGGTCTAAACCAATCTCAATAAAGGAGAGAAACGCAAATGGCTATTAAAACTTTCAAGCCTTACACCCCCGCCCGCAGAAACATGACCGTTTCCGCTTTCGACGGTGTGGATAAGAAGGCAAAACCTGAGCGTAGCCTGGTTGAGACCCTCAAGAAGAGCGCCGGTCGCAACAGCTATGGTCACATCACCGTCCGCCATCGCGGCGGCGGCAACAAGCGCAAGTACCGCGTGATCGACTTCAAGCGCCAGAAGGTGGACATGTTCGCCACTGTCGAGCGCATCGAGTACGATCCCAACCGGTCCGCCAACATCGCGCTGATCAAGTACGAGGACGGCACCCTGGCTTACATCCTGGCTCCCTACGGCCTGAACGTGGGCGATCAGGTTGTTTCCTCCGCTGCCGCGGACATCAAGCCCGGCAACTGCCTGCCCATCGCCAACATCCCTGTGGGTACTGTGATCCACAACGTGGAGCTGCAGCCCGGCCACGGCGCCCAGCTGGTTCGCGCCGCCGGCGTGGCCGCTCAGCTGATGGCTAAGGAAGGCGACCTGGCTCAGGTCCGCCTGCCCTCCGGTGAGGTCCGGTACGTGCGCACCAACTGCACCGCCTGCATCGGCCAGGTTGGCAATCTGGATCACGAGAACATTCACATCGGCAAGGCCGGCCGCAAGCGTCACATGGGCGTCCGTCCCACCGTCCGCGGCTCCGTTATGAACCCCAACGATCACCCCCACGGCGGCGGCGAGGGCCGCGCGCCCATCGGCCGTCCCGGCCCTGTGACTCCCTGGGGCAAGCCCGCTATGGGCTACAAGACCCGCAAGACGAAGAACCGCAGCAATAAGTTCATCGTCAAGCGCAGAAACAGCAAGTAAGGAGGAAATGAAATGAGCAGAAGCATCAAAAAGGGCCCTTTCGTAGCTCCTGAGCTGTACAAGCGCGTTGAGGAGCTGAACAAGGCCGGTGAAAAGAAGGTTCTGAAGACCTGGTCCAGATCTTCCACCATCTTCCCCTCCTTTGTCGGTCACACCATCGCTGTCCACGACGGCCGCAAGCACGTTCCCGTCTATATCACCGAGGATATGGTCGGCCACAAGCTGGGCGAGTTCGTGCCCACCCGGACCTTCCGGGGCCACTCCGGCAGCAAGACCGCTAACAGCAAGTAAGGAGGTACAACATGGAAGCATTTGCACACGTAAAGTACGTCCGTATGTCCCCTCGGAAGGTCAAGCTGGTCTGTGACATGATCCGGGGCAAGGACGTGAAGACCGCTGCCGCGTACCTGAGCCAGACTCCCAAGGCCGCTTGTGAGCCCATGGCCAAGCTGCTGAAGAGCGCCGTGGCCAACGCCGAACACAACAACGGCATGAACGCTGACAATCTGTACGTTTCCACCGTGGTGGCCAACCCCGGCCCCGTGCTCAAGCGCGGCCGCATCGCGTCCCGGCGCGGATTCGTTCGGATTATGAAGAGAACCACTCACATCACCATCGGTGTGAGCGAGAAGGCTTAATCAGGAGGTAGCTATGGGTCAGAAAGTTAATCCCCATGGACTGCGGGTAGGCGTTATCAAGGACTGGGATTCCCGCTGGTACGCCCGCGAGGACAAGGTCGGTGACCTGGTCGTCGAAGATTACAACATCCGTAAGTATCTGAAGAACAAGCTGTACGCCGCTGGCGTGGCCAAGATTGAGATCGAGCGCTCCAATGGCAAGGTCAAGATCAACATCAACTGCTCCCGTCCCGGCGTGGTCATCGGCAAGGCCGGCGCGGAGATCGAGAACCTGCGCAAGGATATGGAGAAGCGCCTGGGCAAGAGCGTGAACCTGAACATCGTGGAAGTTCGCTCCCCCGACCTGAACGCCCAGCTGGTGGCTGAGAACATCGCTCAGCAGCTGGAGAAGCGTATCTCCTTCCGCCGGGCCATGAAGA
>JBJEYY010000217.1:0-7018 GCA_051887095.1 Faecousia sp.
GGATTGCCACGCCAGTGTGCGCACTGGCTCGCAATGACAGCGTTTTATTTGGTGCACATCTGTAAACAACAATTTATCTGCCGTAGTAGGCGTTGAGGTACATCTGGCGGATTTCGCTCATGAGGGGGTAGCGGGGGTTGGCGCCGGTGCACTGGTCGTCGAAGGCCTGCTCGGTCATCTCGTCCAGGCGGGAGAGGAAGTCGGTCTCGTCAATGCCGTAGTCCCGGATGGTTTTCTTGATGCCCACCCGCTCCTTGAGGGTGTCCAGAGCGGCAATCAGGTTCTCCAGCTTCTCCTGATCGGTAGCGCCGCCCAGCTTCAGGTAGTCGGCAATCTCGGCGTACCGGGCCAGGGTGTGGGGGTGGTCATACTGGGGGAAGGTGCCCATCTTTTGGGGGACCTCCTCGGCGTTGAACCGGAGGACCTCGTCGATCATCAGGGCGTTGGCGATGCCGTGGGGCAGGTGGTGGAAGGCGCCCAGCTTGTGGGCCATGGAGTGGCAGACCCCCAGGAAGGCGTTGGCGAAGGCCATGCCCGCCATGGTGGCGGCGTTGGCCATGTTCTCCCGGGCCTTGGGGTCCCGGGGGCCGTTGTCATAGGCGGCGGGGAGGTTGTCAAACAGCAGCCGCAGGGAGCGCAGGGCCAGGCCGTCGGTGTAGTCCGTGGCCATCATGGAGGCGTAGGCCTCCAGAGCGTGGGTGACGGCGTCGATGCCGGAGGCGGCGGTGAGGCCCTTGGGGGCGTTCATCATCATGTCCGCGTCCACAATGGCCATGTTGGGCATCAGCTCGTAGTCCGCCAGGGGGTACTTGACCCCGGTCTGCTCGTCGGTAATCACCGCGAAGGGGGTCACCTCGGAACCGGTGCCGGCGGTGGTGGGCACGGCAACGAAGTAAGCCTTTTCCCCCATTTTGGGGAAGGTATACACCCGCTTGCGGATGTCCATGAAGCGCATGGCCATATCCAGGAAGTCCGCCTCGGGATGCTCGTAGAGCACCCACATGATCTTGCCTGCGTCCATGGCGGAGCCGCCGCCCACGGCGATGATCACGTCGGGCTGGAAAGCACGCATCTGCTCTGCACCGGCCTTGGCGCAGGCCAGGGTAGGATCAGGGGCCACGTCGGAGAAGCAGGTGCGCTGGATGCCCATTTCGTCTAATTTTTGCTCGATGGGCTTGGTGTAGCCGTTGGCATACAGGAAAGAGTCGGTGACGATAAAGGCCTTCTTCTTGCCCAGCACGTTCTTCAGCTCACTGAGGGCCACGGGAAGGCTGCCTTTCTTGAAATAAACCTTCTGGGGGGCACGGAACCACAGCATGTTCTCTCTCCTTTGGGCCACAGTTTTGATGTTCAGCAGGTGCTTGACGCCCACATTCTCGGAAACGGAGTTGCCGCCCCAGCTGCCGCAGCCCAGGGTCAGGGAGGGGGTCAGCCGGAAGTTGTACAGGTCGCCGATGCCGCCCTGGGAGGAGGGGGTATTCACCAGGATCCGGCAGGTCTTCATCCGGGCGGAGAAAGCATCCAGCTTCTCTTTCGCGGCGATGGGGTCTAAGTACACGGAGGCGGTGTGGCCGAAGCCGCCGTCCCGGATCAGGGTGTCAGCCTTGTTCAGAGCGTCGGCAAAATCCTCTGCCCGGTACATGGCAAGCACGGGGGAGAGCTTCTCGTGGGCGAAGGGTTCACTGAGGTCGGTGCTCTCTACCTCGCCGATAAGAATCTTGGCGGTTTCCGGCACATCAAAGCCTGCCAGCTTCGCAATGGTGTGGGCGGATTGCCCCACGATTTTGGCATTCAGAGCCCCGTTAATGAGGATGGTTTCCCGAAGCTTCTGAGTTTCCTCGGGGGAAAGCACATGGCAGCCCCGCTTGATGAATTCGGCCTTCACCGCGTCATAGACTTCATCCAGCACCACCACGCTCTGCTCGGAGGCGCAGATCATGCCATTGTCGAAGGTCTTGGAATGGATCACGGAGGAAACTGCAAGCAGGATATCCGCGGAATCGTCAATGACGGCAGGGGTATTGCCGGGGCCCACGCCCAGGGCGGGCTTGCCGGAGGAATAGGCGGCTTTCACCATGCCGGGACCTCCGGTGGCCAGGATCAGATCGGCTTCCCGCATGAGAAGGTTCGTCATTTCCAGGCTGGGATCGTCGATGCAGAAGAGGATATCCTCAGGGGCACCCGCTTTCACGGCTGCCTCGTAGACCACCCGGGCGGCCTCGGCGGTGCAGCGCTTGGCCCGGGGGTGGGGGCTGATAATGATTCCGTTCCGGGTTTTCAGGCACAGCAGGGCTTTGAAAATCGCGGTGGAGGTGGGATTGGTGGTGGGAATCACGGCACCCACCAGGCCGATGGGCTCAGCGATCCGCTGGATGCCATAGGCGGAATCCTCCTCCAGAACGCCGCAGGTCTTGGTATCCTTGTAGGCGTTGTAGATGTACTCCGAGGCGAAGTGATTCTTAATCACCTTATCCTCCACCACGCCCATGCCGGTTTCTGCCACGGCCATCTTGGCCAGGGGAATCCGGGCCCGGTTGGCCGCGGAAGCGGCGGCCAGGAAAATCCGGTCCACCTGCTCCTGGGTGAAGGAAGCGAACGCCTCCTGGGCGGTGCGGCAGCGGGCAATGGCCTGCTCCAGCTGTTCCATGTTGGTGATGGTGATGTAATGACGATCCATAGATAGCCCTTCTTTCGATGAAATGATATCGGTTAATTTATATCGGTTAATCACTATCGATAAAATAGCATCAATTACAAGAATTGTCAAGTGCCATTTTTACATTTTATTGCAAGAAGGGGAATCCGGTGCGGGAGGGAAGATAAATTGTTTTTTGTGCTTATCGGCTTTACTCAGCTGCTCGGTAAATTGGTGCTTGACGCGTCGAAAAACGCTGTCATTGCGAGCCAGTGCGCACACTGGCGTGGCAATCCCCGGTTAGAGGGGAAATGTACCGAAAAGCACCCTGAAGAGTGGGAGATGTGCGATTTTTTGGTAGTAATCGTTACTTGGTTCCTTTCAACTGGGGGATTGCCACACCAGTCTGCGGACTGGTTCGCAATGACAGATTATTTGGAACATGTAGTGTAAACAACAATTTACCGGCATATGCCTATGAAAAATAGCCGACACCTTTCGGTGCCGGCTGTGGGGGAATTATTAGAGGCAGTCGCCGTTGGTGGCGATGACCTGGGCGTACCAGCGGGCGGAGTCCTTGGGGGTTCGATTTCCCGTGGGGTAGTCCACGTACACGATGCCGAAGCGCTCGTTGTAGCCTTCGCTCCACTCGAAGTTATCCAGGAAGCTCCACTGGAGGTAGCCCTTTACGGGGATGCCCTGGTTGATGGCCTTCTTCAGTTCCAGCAGATACCGGTGCAGGAAGTCGATCCGCTCCGGGTCGTGGACCTGGCCGTCCATATGGATCCGGTCGTTGCAGGACAGTCCGTTCTCGGTGATGATGATGGGAAGCCCATAGCGGCGGAAGCAGTTGACCGCGCAGGCGTGCATGACCTCCGGGGTGACCTTCCACTTGGTGGCGGTGAGGGGGAAGCCGGGGTAGGGCTTCACGTAATTCCCCCGGGCGTCCACCATGTCGCCCTGGTAGACGTTGATGCCGATGAAATCCGGGGCCTCCATCAGCGCCCAATCCTTGGGGTCCATGGCGGCGGCGAAGCGGCGAACCGCATCGGGGGCGGTATCGTCATACCGCTTCAGAATCAGGCTGTCCAGGAAGATGTTGGAGGTAAAGAACCAACCCTCCGCCAGGTTGAAGGTCTCCCGGTAAGCCGCGTCCCAATTCTCGGGGGTATCTTTCTCCGGGTAGCACTGCCGTCCGCAGGTTACCGCGCCCACGATGGCTGTGGGGTCTACCGCCTTGATGGCCCGCATCCCGGCGCTGTGGGCCAGGCACAGGTGGTGGAAGATCTGAGCAATCTTCTCCTCGCTGAGCTTCAGGCCCGGGGCGTGAATGCCGTTGCCGTAGCCCAGGAACGCCACGCACTGGGGCTCGTTCAGGGTCATGTATTTGGTGACCCGGCCCCGGAAGTGCTCGGCAATGAGGGTGGCGTACCGGGCGAAGGCATCCACAATGTCACGATTCAGCCAGCCGCCCTTGTCCTGCAGGGCGCTGGGAAGATCCCAGTGGTAGAGGGTAATCATGGGCTCGATGCCCTTTGCCAACAGGGCGTTCACCAGATTGTCGTAGAAGACGAAGCCCTTTTCGTTGACGGCACCGTCCCCGTCGGGGATAATCCGGGCCCAGCTGATGGAGAAACGGTAGGCCTGGACATTGTGGGCCTTCATTAGGTCCACATCCTCCTGCCAGCGGTGGTAGCTGTCGCAGGCGATGTCGCCGGTATCCCGGTTTTTGATGTTGTCGTGGGACGGGTCATGGCAGAAGTCGTCCCAGATGTTGGGGCCTTTGCCGTCCTCGTTCCAGGCACCCTCGCACTGGTAGGAGGCACAGGCTACGCCCCACAGAAAGTCCTTGGGAAATGCGCTCATACGGTTACCTCCACATTGTATTCGGGCTTGCCGGTGTCGGGAATTCGTTTGCCGGGAATGGCCTTACCGTCCACGGTAAGGCTGTAATGCCCGGTCTTTGCCACATGGATGCGGTAGAGGGCGCCCCGGTAGCGGCGAAGGACGGTGTACTCCTTCAGATCCCCGGGCAGGCAGGGGTCAACCGTCAGACCGTCGGGGGTGGGCTTGACACCCAGGATGTACTGGCTGATGTTTACGAAGGTCCAGGCCGCCGTGCCGGTGAGCCAGCTGTTCCGGGCCGCGCCCTCGTCGTAGGAGGCCCGGGCGGCTACGGTCTGGGCGTAGACATAGGGCTCCACCCGGCGGATGTCGCTGTGCTCCTCCTGGTAGACCGGGCAGGTGCGGCGATAGATGTCGAAGGCATTGTCGCCCCGGCCCAGAACGGTCTCCGCAATGGAAATCCAGGGGTTGTTGTGGCAGAAAATGGAGCCGTTTTCCTTGTAGCCGGGGGGATAGCTGGTGATTTCGCCCAGCTCCTTGTGGTAGACGGTATAGCAGGGGGCCAGCAGCTCCACGCCGTACTTGCCCAGCAGCCGCTGCCGGACGGAGTTCAGGGCCGTTTCCGCCTTGCCGTCGTCCTTGCCGATGCCCGCCATGACGCACATGCCCTGGGGCTCGATGAAGATCTGGCCCTCGTCACAGGTGTGGCTGCCCACAATGCCGCCGAAGGCGTCATAGGCCCGGACGAACCAATTGCCGTCCCAGCCCGCGGTTTCCACCACCGCTTCCATTTGTTTTACGGCATCTTCCACTTCCTCCGCTTCCTGCGTAAGGCCCTGGCGGCGGCAGAGGTCGGCGTACTGCCGTCCGTAGAGGACGAACATGCCCGCGATGAACACGCTCTCGGCCACGGGACCCTCGGAGGGGCCGGTGGTCTGGAAGCTTTCACCGGGCTCCTCGGAGAAGCAGTTCAGGTTCAGACAGTCGTTCCAGTCCGCCCGGCCGATGAGGGGCAGGCCGTGGGGGCCGGTATGGGTCATGGTGAACCGGACGCTGCGGCGCAGGTGCTCCATGAGGGGCGCTTCGCTGCCGGGAACATTGTCGAAGGGGGTGGGGTGGTCCAGGATCGAAAAGTCCCCGGTTTCGCTGATGTAGGCGTAGGTGCAGGCCACCAGCCAGAGAGGGTCGTCGTTGAAGCCGCTGCCCACATCATTGTTGCCCCGCTTGGTCAGGGGCTGGTACTGGTGGTAGGTGCTGCCGTCGGCCCACTGGACGGAGGCAATGTCGATGATCCGCTCCCGGGCCCGCTGGGGGGCCATGTGGACGAAGCCCAGCAGATCCTGGCAGCTGTCCCGGAAGCCCATGCCCCGGCCGGTGCCGCTCTCGAAGTAGCTGGCGGAGCGGCTCATGTTGAAGGTGACCATGCACTGGTACTGGTGCCAGATGTTCACCATTCGGTCCAGCTTGGGGTCGGAGCTCCGGAGGGTGTAGATGCTCAGCAGCTTCTGCCAGTAGTTCGCAAGCTCGGCAAGGGCCGTATCCACGGCATCATCCCGGGAGAATTTTTCCATCACCCGCAGGGCGGTATCCTTGCGGATGACGCCGGGGGAGAGGAACTTCTGATCCCGGGGGTTTCTGCCGTAGCCCAGGACGAAGATGAAGGAGCTTTCCGCACCGGGGGCCAGGGTGACATCCAAATGGAGGCCAGCCATGGGCGCGCCGCCGTGGGCAACAAAGTCCCCGGACTTGCCGTTGACAATGGCCTGGGGGGCGGCGAAGGTGCCGAATTGCCCCAGGAAGGAATCCCGGTCGGTATCAAAGCCCGCCAGGGGGGCGTTGACGCCGTAGTAGGCGTAGTGATTCCGGCGCTCCCGGTACTCGGTCTTGTGGTAGATGACGCTTCCTTCCACCTCCAGCTCGCCGATGTTCAGGTTCCGCTGGAAATTGGTGGAGTCGTCCACGGCGTTCCACAGGCACCACTCCACGGCTCCGGTGAGGCGGAAATGCTTGGAGGTGTCCGAGGTGTTGGTCAGACGCAGGCGCTGGACTTCGCAGTTTTCCCCAATGGGGACGAAGACAGTCAGTTCCGAGCGGAGGCTGTCCTTCTCGGTTTCAAACACCGTATAGCCCAGGCCGTGGCGGCAGCGGTAGCTGTCCAGGGGGGTGTCACAGGGATGGAAGGTGGGGCTCCAGGGAGCGCGGCCCTCCTCCTTGATATAGAAGAACCGGCCGCCGATGTCCGCGGGGACGCTGTTATAGCGGTAGCGCAGCAGGCGCTGGAGCTTGGCGTCCCGGTAGAAGCAGTAGCCGCCGCCGGTGTTGCTGATGAGGGAAAAGAAGTCCTGGCTGCCCAGGTAGTTGATCCAGGGCAGGGGCGTGGCGGGGGTGTCGATGACGTATTCCTTCCGGAGGTCATCGAAATGTCCGTATTGCATGGGAGTAACCTCCTAACTTGGAATGGATGGGGGGGAGAGAAATTGTTGTTTACAGTTGCGCGCTCAAAAAACGCTGTCATTGCGAGCCAGTGCGCACACTGGC
>JBJEYY010000218.1:0-7000 GCA_051887095.1 Faecousia sp.
TCTTTTGAAATCAGATAGCTCTCTTTTATTTGAATAATGAAAAATGTTGCCAAAATGTTGCCGCGAATCGTGGAAAAGGCTACTTTCCCGGGTCAAGACCCGGCTTTTTTGCGTTTTGGATTATTCCCACTCGATGGTTCCGGTGGGCTTGGGGGTTAGGTCCATGAGGACGCGGTTGATGCCGGGGACTTCGGAGGTGATGCGGTCCGTGATATGGTGCAGGAGGGGGTAGGGGACTTCCTCAATGGTGGCGGTCATGGCGTCCCGGGTGTTGACGGCGCGGATGATGGCGGGCCAGCCCTCGTAGCGTTTGCCGTCCTTGACGCCCACGCTCTTCAGATCGGGCACGGCGATGAAGTACTGCCAGACCTTGCCGGCAAGACCGTTCTTGTCGAACTCCTCCCGGAGGATGGCATCGGCTTCCCGCAGGGCCTCCAGGCGGTCACGGGTGATGGCACCCAGGCACCGGACACCCAGGCCGGGGCCGGGGAAGGGCTGACGGTAGACCATGCCGTGGGGCAGACCCAGGGCCTCGCCCACCACGCGGACTTCGTCCTTGAAGAGCAGCTTCACGGGCTCCACCAGCTCGAACTTCATGCCCTCGGGCAGGCCGCCTACGTTGTGGTGAGCCTTGACGCCGTCGGACTCCAGAATGTCGGGGTAGATGGTGCCCTGGGCCAGGAAGTCGATGCCTTCCAGCTTCTTGGCCTCGTCGTTAAAGACTTCGATAAATTCCTTGCCGATGATCTTGCGCTTGGTTTCGGGATCGGAAACTCCGGCCAGCTTGTCCAGGAAACGGTCCACGGCATCCACGTAGATGAGGTTCGCGTCCATTTCATCCCGGAATACCTTGATGACCTGCTCCGGCTCGCCCTTGCGCAGCAGACCGTGGTTGACATGTACGCAGACCAGCTGCTTGCCGATGGCCTTGATCAGCAGGGCGGCAACTACGCTGGAGTCCACGCCGCCGCTCAGGGCCAGCAGGACCTTCTTGTCGCCAACCTGGGCGCGGACCTGGGCAATCTGCTCCTCGATGAAGGCGTTGGCCAGTTCCGGGGTGGTGATACGCTCCATGGTCGCGGGACGGACATTTGCATCCATATTTGAATACCCTCCAATTTGTGATAAAAATAGTTGGATTTTGATGGAAATATTATATACTTGTTCATGCGTTTTTTCAAGATTTCTTTTGAAAAGCGGGGAAGTTTGTGGATGTTATTGCAAAGTATTGGCGAATAGGACATATTTTGTTGCAAATTGGCGGGGGTGTGGTATAATAAAAGCACTTGTTGGTATTGCGTGACAGGAAGGTAAATTGTTGTTTACGCGTATGCGCACCTGAAAAAAGCTGTCATTGCGAGCCAGTGCGCAGACTGGTGTGGCAATCCCCTAACAATTCAGGACGGTTTGTTAGGGCGTTTGTCCGTATTTCGAAGATTCCGGAATATCCGGGGGATTGCCACGCCAGTGTGCGCACTGGCTCGCAATGACAGCGTTTTATTTGGTGCGCAAGCGTAAACAACAATTTACTGCTCACTGCCTGGAACGGGATTTTACTGCACGGGGGGAACCGGAAATGGGAATTGTGGTCATTGGCGCGGTTTTTGTGGATATCAAGGGGTATCCGGAGGCAGGATTTATCCCCACGGGACGGAATGTGGGCCGGGTGGAGCAGATTCACGGCGGCGTGGGACGGAACGTGGCGGAGGATGTGGCCAACTGCGAGCTGCGGCCCACCTTCGTCAGCCTGGTGGACGAGAGCGGCACCGGGGCCGATGTGGTCCGCAAACTGGAAAGCCACAAGGTGGACACCCGGTTCATCCGGGCGACCCGGGACGGAATGGGCACCTGGCTGGCGGTCTTTGACAATGACGGGGATGTGGCGGCCTCCATCTCCAAGCGTCCCAATCTGATGCCCATTGCGGATATCCTGGATCAGCAGGGGGAGCAGATTTTCCGGGACGCGGACAGTGTGATCATCGAGATCGATATGGACAAGGAAGTCGTAAAGCGCGCCTTTCGGCTGGCCAAGGAATACGGGAAGAAAATCTACGGCGTGGTGGCCAACATGAGCATCGCCCAGCAGCGGCGGGATTTTCTGCAGAGCGTGGATTGCTTTGTGTGCATTCTGCAGGAGGCGGGGATCCTGTTTTCGGACGACTTTACCGGGAAATCCCCTGAGGAGATGATTGGGATTGCAGCAGGAAAGGTTTCTGCAGCCCGAATTCCCTCCATGATTATTACCATGGGCGCCCAGGGCGCGGTGTACGCGGATATGCATGGGAATGCGGGGTACTGTCCGGCTCGAAAGGTGGAGGTGAAGGACACCACCGGGGCAGGGGATGCTTTCTGCGCTGGGGCGGCCATCGGGCTGACCTACGGGAAGAGCCTGGCGGAGGCCTGCGAAATCGGGGCCCATCTGGCGGCTTCGGTGATTGTCACCTCGGAAAGCGTTTGCCCCCGGTTCCTGCCCCGGGAGCTGGGACTGGATATGGATGTGGAGTGAGCCATGGGACACAAGCGAATTCTGACGGTTCAGGACATTTCCTGCGTGGGGCAGTGCTCCCTGACGGTGGCGCTGCCTGTGCTCAGCGCCTGCGGCCATGAAACCTGTGTGCTTCCCACAGAAATTCTCTCCACCCACACAGGGCTTCCCGGGGCGGAGGTTCACCATCCGGGAAGAGAAACCCTGGATCGCTTTTGGCATCACTGGCAGCGGGTGGGGATCACCTTTGACGCGGTATGCACGGGTTATCTGGGCAGCGTGGATGCGGTGGAGATGGTTCTGGAGCTGACGGAGCGGCTGCTGAAGCCGGAGGGACTGCTGATTGTGGACCCTGCCATGGCGGATCACGGGCGGATGTACGCGGGATTTGACGGAGCCTATGCTGAAAGCATGAAGGAGCTGTCCCGCCGGGCCGATACTCTGATCCCCAATCTGACGGAGGCTGCTATGCTTGCGGGAAAGCCCTGGCGGGAGCAGCCGGAGGAAGGGAACCTCCGGGAGCTGATGGATTGCTTCCAGAATCCCAATGTGATTATCACCGGGGTGGGGCTTCGCCCAGGGGAAACCGGGGCGGCCTATAAAAGCGGGGGAAAAACGAAAGTTTATTCCCACCCAAAGGTGGAAGGGCATTTCAGCGGAACCGGGGACCTGTTCGCCGCCTGCTTTGCGGGAGTACTGCTGAGGGGACACGACCTTCCCGATGCGGTAAGAATTGCTGCGGATTTTACGGCGCAGTGCGTAATGCTGACCCGGGAGAACTCCGGGCGCCGGTACGGCATCCGGTTTGAGGAGGCTCTGCCCTGGCTGGTGCGGACGTTGGAGGAAGGATAATCCCCGCTTCGGCGGGGATTGGCTGTTTCCGGGCTCAAGCAGCGGTTGAAAACAGGCGTTTCAAGGAGCGCTTGATAGGAAAACAGTCGTTCGGGTGCTATGCTGGGGCCATGGCAGAGGCTGCTGCCAGGAAAGGACGGAACAAATATGTTTGATACCATGAAAGTTGCGAAGAGAATCAAGGATGCCCGGGTGGCGAAGAATATGACCCAGATGAATCTGGCGGATGCCATGTCGGTCAGCTACCAGGCGGTGTCCAACTGGGAGCGGGGCAACTCTATGCCGGATATCTCCAAGCTGGAGGAGCTGTGCCGGGTGCTGGATCTGAGTGTCGGGGAGCTGTTGGGGATGGAGAGCCGGGAAACCCGGGCGGTTGAGAAAATGCTGAAGGAGGAAGATGCCTGCCTGACGGTGGAGGAGCTGTCCGCCATCGCGCCTCTGCTCCCGCCGGAGCAGGTGAAGGAGCAGACCCGGAAAAATTCCGAAGAAAAAACAGCCTGGAGCGCGGAGGCGGTGGCAGAGATCGCCCCCTCCCTGGACGATGAATTTCTGGATGAAATCGTGGAGAGCATGGAAGTGAAAAGCCTCGGGGAGCTGAAGGGGCTGGCTCCGTTTCTCAGTGAGGAAACGTTGGACCGGCTGGTGCGAAAGGCTCCTATGGAGGATTGGGAGGGCATTACGGAGCTGCTGCCCTTCCTGGAGGAGGAAACCCTGGATTACCTGGTGAAGCAGTGTGAGGGGAGTGTGGACTCCGAAATGCTGGAAAATCTGGCCCCCTTCCTCAGCGAGGAGGCCGTGGATGCGCTGGCGCTGTCCCTTCTGCGCAAAGGGGAGCTAAAAAACCTCCCGATGCTGTATCCGTTTATGGGGGATGACGCGCTGCACGCGATTGCCAGGGAGCTAATGAAGCGGGGGGATATGAAGGGCCTGCGGGAGGCGGCGCCCTTCCTGTAAGACAATGCGGCTTTTCAAGGACGCGGCCCAATTACAGGACTGCGGCCATTTTGCTGTGGGTGAGGATTGAAGAAAATTGATAAGGCGGTAAATTGGTGTTTGTAAGTGTGCGCTTAAAAAATGCTGTCATTGCGAGCCAGTGCTCACACTGACGTGGCAATCCCCCAGATAGGGGGGAAATGTATCGAAAAGTACCTGGAAAAACGGGGATTGTTGCGGTTCTTGGTGGTAGTCGTTACCTGATTCCATTCAACCGGGGGATTGCCACACCAGCGTACGCGCTGGTTCGCAATGACAGGTAATTTGCACCGAACCCTTTCATACAACAATTTGTTGGAATGCTGCGCCGGAGGAGGTGGAAAAATATTTTGCTAACCTCTTCCATTCTGGGTAAAAATAATGTATAGTTATGTTAACCCGGAAAGAGGAGCGAGAGACAGATGGAGCGGGAAGAGGAGCAGGAAAAGAAACGAGGGCACAGGTGGATCTGGGCTCTGGCGGCAGTGCTGCTGGGGCTGGCGGCGGCCGGCGGGATTATGCTGTTTCGGAACAATCAGTTTTCCCTGAAGCTTGTGCTGGAGGGAGAGGAAGAGGTGTTCCTGGAGTATGGAGACAGCTATCGGGAGCAGGGAGCGCAGCCGGTGTTTTTCGGAAGCAAGGTGCTTCGGGGCGGGATTACGCCGGACACCGCGGTGGACATCCGAAACGAAATCGTTCCGGAGCAGCTGGGACGCTATACCGTAACCTATTCCGCCGATTTTCACGGATACCGGGCATCCGCCCAAAGGGTTGTCTGGGTGGTGGATACGGTTTGTCCGGTGATCGAGCTGGTTCCCGGGCCGGATCAGCTGCCCGGGCCGGGAGAGCATTACAAGGAGGACGGTTTCCGGGCTACGGACAACTTTGACGGGGACATTACCGACCGGGTGGTGCGGACGGAGCTGGAGGGGAAAATTCTGTACGCGGTGGCGGATTCCTCGGGAAATCCCTGCTGCGCGGAGCGGCCCCTGCCGGGGTATGACCCCATTGGACCGGAAATCACCCTGGAGGGGGACGCGAAAATGGTGATCCCTGTTGGGGCCTTCTTCCAGGAACCCGGGTATCGGGCCTGGGACAGCAAGGACGGGGATCTGACGGATCAGGTGGAAACCGAAGGAGAGGTGCTCTGGTATAAGCCGGGTACCTACCCCATTTTCTACACGGCGGCGGACAGCAGCGGCAACGTTTCCACGGTGGTGCGCTGCGTAGAGGTTACGGGAAAGCCCAGGCCGGAGGTTGCGGAACCGGAAGGGAAGGTGGTCTACCTGACCTTTGACGACGGGCCGGGGCCTTATACCATGGCGCTGCTGGATGTGCTGGATAAATATGATGTAAAGGCAACCTTCTTCGTGGTGGACAATGGCTATGACGATGTGCTGCGGGAGATTGTCCGCAGGGGCCACAGCATCGGCATTCACACCATGAGCCACGCCTACAATGACATCTATGCCAGCCCCGAGGCGTATTTCGGGGACCTGTTCGGAATGCAGCAGCGGATTGCGGACATCACAGGGGTGGAAACCACCCTGATGCGCTTCCCGGGAGGGGGCTCCAACACCATCAGCTGTCCCAATCCGGGCATTATGACCCTGCTGACGGAGGCGGTCCAGGACGCGGGCTTCCAGTATTTCGACTGGAACGTGGACAGTAACGATGCCGGAGGCGCGAAAACCGCCAATAAGGTACGGGAAAACATCATCTCCGGTGTTCTGGGAAACCGGGTGTCCGTGGTATTGCAGCACGATATCCACGCCTACAGCGTGGACGCGGTGGAAGGGGTCATCCGCTGGGGCCTGGACAATGGTTACACCTTCCTCCCCCTGAGTGAAAACAGTCCGGGCTTCCATCACGGTGTGAGAAACTGAAAAACAGGCTCCCATGGGAGAAACCTCCCGTGGGAGCCGTTTTCTGTGTCCAAATTATGAATCTTAAATAAAATCTGCTTAAAATGTTGACATGTGATTGTAAGAGTTGTATAATCATTTCATCCCCAAAATTTGCAACGGAGGAATGCAAAATGAAAAAGTATTTAGCAATCATCCTGTCCATACTGATGGTTCTGGGCCTGCTGGCCGGGTGCGGCAGCTCAGGGAAGAAAACCGACGAACCCGCTCCTGCCGCCCAGGGGGGCGAGCTTGACGAGCTGGTCGCCGCCGCCAAGGCTGAGGGCAAGCTGGTGGTCTATGGCTCCTGCGAGGAGGAGTACCTGGCAGCTGCCTGTGAGAAGTTCCAGGAGCTCTACGGAATCGAAACCCAGTATCAGCGCCTGTCCACCGGCGAGGTGCAGAGCAAGGTCGAGGAAGAGAAGGGTACTCCCTCCGGTGACGTCTGGTTCGGCGGCACCACAGATCCCTACAACGTCTGCGCCGCGGAGGGCCTGCTGGAGGCCTACGAGGCGAAGAACGCCTCCCATCTGCTGGGCAGCGCCTATCGGGATCCCGACGGCTACTGGTACGGCATTTACAAGGGCATCCTGGGCTTTATGGTCAATAAGGATGAGCTGGCCAGACTGAACCTGGAGGCCCCCAAGGATTGGGCCGACCTGACCAAGCCCGAGTATCAGGGCCTGATCTGGCTGTCCAACTACAATACCGCCGGTACCGCCAAGCTGGTCATCAACACCATGATTCAGAAGTACGGCCATGACGAGGGCATCCAGTACCTGGTGGA
>JBJEYY010000219.1:0-6998 GCA_051887095.1 Faecousia sp.
CGGACCGCTAAACAACATTTTACCGAGCAGCTGAGTAAAGCCGATAAGCACAATTCTAATTATCCCGAAGGGATACCATAACTGTCCACTTTCCACTTTCCACTTTCCACTGTCAACTGTCAACTATGTTACAATTATCTGTTCCGCTTGGCAAAGCCGGAAGCCTAATCTACAAATTAGGAGGTAACTTATGGCAGAACGATTTGAAATCGTGGAAAAAGCCCTTCTGGCCATGCTGGAGGGGAAGAAATACGCAACCCTCCGGGACATCCTCGTGACCATGAACCCCAGCGACGTGGCGGGGCTCTTCCGGGGCCTGGAGGATAAGCAGATCCCCCTGATGTTCCGGCTCCTGCCCAAGGAGCTGGCGGCGGAGACCTTCGTGGAGATGGAGCCCGACGATCAGGAGCTGCTGATTCAGGGCTTTTCGGACAACGAGCTGAAGGAGGTCCTGGACGAACTGTACGTGGACGACGCGGCGGACCTGGTGGAGGAGATGCCCGCCAATGTGGTCAAGCGGATTCTGAAGGCCGCGGACCCGGAAATGCGCAGCTCCATCAACCAGATCCTCCGCTATCCCGACAACTCCGCCGGCTCCATCATGACCACGGAGTATGTTTCCTTACGGCCCGGTATGACCGTGGGGGAGGCGATATTGCGTATCCGGCGGCAGGGCGTGGACAAGGAGACCATCTACACCTGCTATGTCACCGCCAAGGACCGGACCCTCATGGGCCTGGTCACCGTGAAGGACCTGCTGCTGGCGGAGGATGACGACACCCCCATCTCCGAAATCATGGTCACCAACCTGATCTCCGTCACCACCCAGACCGATCAGGAAGAGGTGGCCCGGATGTTCAGCAAGTACAACTTCCTGGCCCTGCCCGTGGTGGACGGGGAAAACCGGATGGTGGGCATCGTCACCTTCGACGACGCCATGGACGTTATGGAAGACGAGGCCACCGAAGATATGGAAATCATGGCCGCTATGACCCCGTCGGAGAAGAGCTACCTGAAGAGTACCCCCTTCGACCTGTTCAAGCACCGGATTCCCTGGCTGATGCTCTTAATGGTGTCCGCCACTTTTACCGGCATGATTATTACCTCTTTTGAGGACGCCCTGAGCCAGCTGCCCGTGCTGACGGCCTTCATCCCCATGCTGATGGACACCGGCGGCAACAGCGGCTCCCAGTCCTCTGTTACGGTCATCCGTGCGCTGAGTCTGGACGAACTGAAGTTTTCCGATCTGTTCGAGGTCATGTGGAAGGAAATCCGAACCGCCGTGCTCTGCGGTGTGACCCTGGCGGCGCTGTGCTTTGTTAAAATCCTGCTGGTGGACCGGCTGCTCATGGGCAACACCAGCGTCAACCTGGTGGTCAACGGCGTGGTGTGCCTGACATTGGCCGTTACTGTGGTCATCGCGAAATTTGTGGGCTGCAGCCTGCCCTTGCTTGCCAAGAAGCTGGGCTTCGACCCCGCCGTCATGGCCAGCCCCTTCATCACCACCATCGTGGACGCGCTGAGCCTGCTGGTGTACTTCCTCTTCGCCAAGCTGCTGCTGGGCGTTTGAAAATACGAAAACACGGCCTTTCCCAGGGAAGGGCCGTGTTTTTATGCCTCCGTGCAGAAGGACAAATTAGTGTTTGCAGAGAAGCGCCCCAAATTACCTGTCATTGCGGACTGGTTCGCAATGACAGCAAAAACGTACAAATACCAATTTGCCGATGTCAATTATCAACCCTAACCGCGTGGGCGCCCTGGAATTCGACGTGGAGGGGGAGCATTTCCCAATGACGCTCGGTGACGGAGGGGAGCTTCTTTTCGAGAATTTCCGGCAGGCGTTTGCTGCGGGTGATGCAGAGCAGGGTGGGACCTGCGCCGCTGAGGCAGAAGGCCGCGCCGGCTGAGCGGGCCAGGGCCTCAATTTTCTCGTAGTCCGGGATCAGCTTCTTCCGGTAGTCCTGGTGGAGCTTATCCTGCATGGCGCTGCGCAGCAGCTTCTCGTCTCCCAGCTCCAGGGCTTTCAGCACCATGGCGCCGTGGGATACATTATAAATGGCATCCGCCCGGGAAATCTGCTGGGGCAGCACGCTCCGGGCCAGGGGGGTGGGCAGGTCAAAGTCCGGCACCAGGGCCAAAAACTCCCAGTCCGGGTGCAGGGGGAAGCTGACGGAAACCGGCAGGCCGTTATCCACCATAGACGCGGTGAGCCCGCCGTAAAAGGCCGGGGCCAGGTTGTCCGGGTGGCCCTCCATGGCATTGGTGATGTTGAGAAGTCCCTGGGTGGAGAGCTTGTTTCCCCTCAGCATATTGGCTCCCATGGCTCCGGCCACCAGCAATGCGGCGGAGGAGCCCAACCCTCTGCAGATGGGGATATGGGCGTCAATGTGGATTTTCACGCCCCGGATCTCCTCACTGAGGGAGGAGAGCACGGCGCAATAGGAGGTATAGGCCAGGTTATCAGGGCCCTGGTAGGCCTCGTCGCAGCCGGTGATTTCGAGGCCATATTCGGTTTCCTCGAAGGTGACGTCGGTATACAGCCCCAGGGCGCAGCCAAAGGCGTCAAAGCCCGGGCCTAAGTTCGCCGTGGTGGCGGGAACGCGGATGGTGACTTGGTTCATGGCGGATTCCTTTCGGCCCAGTGAAAAACGGTGTCATTGCGAACCAGTGCGCACACTGGTGTGGCAATCCCCCGTTCTTCCGGGTGCTTTTCGATACATTTTCCTTCTAACCGGGGGATTGCCACGCCACTGCGCCCGCAGGCGCGTCCAGAGCGCAACCGCCGAAGGCGGCTCTTAGCGCGGAGAAGTGTGCGCACTGGTTCGCAATGACACGGATTTTTTTGGCCTCTCCTCAGAGGCTCAGCACGTAGCTCAGCATTTCCTCCTTGGCAATGACGCCGGTGTGGCGTTCGGGTTTGCCCTGGAGGGAGGACAGATTCTTAGGGATGGGGACACCGGTGGCTTCGGCAAGCTGGCGCATCTGTGCGTACTCGTCCCCCTGGGCTTCCACGCCCACGGCCCGGAGCACCGCTGCCGGGAACTTGTAGGGGGAGGCGGTGGACAACACTACCATGGGGGTGTGGTCACCGGATTGGTTTACATAATCCTCAGCAGCCGCCCAGCCGGAGGCGGTGTGGGGATCGCAGAGGTAGCCGTTATCCCGGTAAACCCGGCCCATGACCTCCTCCGCCCGGGCATCGTCACAGCAGGCGGCCCAGAACTCCGCCTGAATGGCATCCCGGAGGGAATCGGGAACCGTGTAGCTGCCCTCCCGGTTGAGCCTCGCCATGAGGTCGGCAACCAGTTCGGTATCCCCGCTGAGCAGGTACAAAAGCCGCTCTAAGTTGCTGGACACCAGGATATCCATGGAGGGGGAGGTGGTCTTGTACAGGGGGCGGCGGCGGTCGTAGGTGCCGGTGCGGATGAAGTCGGTCAGCACATTGTTGGCGTTGGAGGCGCAGATCAGGGTTCCCACGGGCAGGCCTAAGCGCTTGGCCAGGTAACCGGCCAGAATGTCGCCGAAGTTCCCCGTGGGGACGGAGAAACTCACCTTGTCGCCCAGCTGAATCTCCCCAGCGTCCAGCAGCTCCCGGTAGGCCCGGAAATAGTACATGATCTGGGGAGCCAGGCGGCCGATGTTGATGGAGTTGGCGCTGGACAGCCGGAAGGGAAGCGCTTTGCCCTGGCAGGCGGCGAAGATGTTCTTCACCCCGGTCTGGGCGTCGTCGAAGTTCCCGCGCACCGCGCAGACGGCCACATTGGCGCCCTCCTGGGTCACCATCTGGGCCCGCTGGACCTGGCTCACGCCTCCGTCGGGGTAGAACACGCAGATGCGTACCCCGGGCACGTCCCGGAAGCCCTCCAGGGCGGCCTTGCCGGTGTCGCCGGAGGTGGCGGTGAGAATGAGGATGTCCTCGGAAACGCCCTTGACCTGCTTCGCGGCGGTGAGCAGCTGGGGAAGCATGGAAAGAGCCACGTCCTTAAAGGCGGAGGTGGGGCCCCGGAACAGCTCCAGCACCCGGAAGGGCCCGGCCTTCACGGTGGGGGTCAGGCTCTCCGTCTGGAATTTGCCGGTATAGGCCCGGCGGACAAGGGTTTCCATATTGGGGATATCCGGCAGCAGCGCGGAGAGGATGGCCGTGGCCATGGCCTGGCTGTCTCCTTTCAGGCAGGCTTCCCAGTCAAAGGAGGGAAGCTGGGAGGGCATATAGAGCCCACCGTCGGGAGCCAGACCCTCCAGCACGGCCTGGGCGCTATCGGCGGTGAGGGATGGGTTTCGGGTGGAATGATACAGCATGGCTGCCTCCTAAATCTTTGCCAATTGCACAAAAAGTGGGGAAATCCCGGGGAATCCTTGGCCTTTTGGTGCAGTTGAAATTTGAATGGGTATATGATATACTGTTTTTCATAAAAATGCAAGTGTTTTTGCCACACATACGGCGAAGGCGGAAGAACTGGGCTGGCGGAGAGACAAATTGTTGTTTTTAAGTGTACGCTCAAAAAAACGCTGTCATTGCGAGCCAGTGCGCACACTCCTCCGCGCTAAGAGCCGCCTTCGGCGGTTGCGCTCTGGACGCGCCTGCGGGCGCAGTGGCGTGGCAATCCCCCGGATACTCCGAGAGGTCCAAAAACGGGGATGCCTTCTACGTTAGTGGCCTGAATTGTTGGGGGATTGCCACACCAGTCTGCGGACTGGTTCGCAATGACAGTTCTATTTTAGTGCGCTATACACCATTTTCTTGCTTTCCTGGATCGAAACATACCATTTTAGACAGATAGGGGTTGCTGTTATGAAAATCGCGCTGCTGGGCTTTGGCGTTGTGGGAAGAGGCGTTTATGATCTGACACAGGGACGGGAGGATATCTCCGTTTCCAAGGTGCTGTGCCTGGAGGATGTGAAGCTTCCCGACGCGGAGGTGACAAAGAACTTCCGGGATATTGTGGAGGACGAAACCATTGACACCGTGGTGGAGTGCATGGGCGGACTGCATCCGGCCTTTGACTTCGTGAAGGAGGCCGTGCTGGCGGGGAAGAACATCGTCACCTCCAACAAGGCCCTGGTCGCGAGCTTTTATGACGAGCTTCTGCCCCTGGTGGCAGAAAAAGGCGTGCTCTTCCGCTGTACCGCCGCTGTGGGCGGCGGCATCGGATGGCTCAGTGAGCTGGAGCGCTCCCGCCGGGTACAGAAAATCCTCAGCGTGGGCGGCATCATGAACGGAACCTGCAATTATATTCTCGACTCCATGACCCGGCTGGGATTGGGCTATGACGAGGCTTTGAAGCAGGCTCAGTCCCTGGGCTACGCCGAGGCCAAGCCCGCCACGGATGTGGAGGGCATCGACACCTGGCACAAGATTATTCTGTCGGCCAACATCGCCTTCGGCGTGAGCCTGGAGAAGGAAACGGTTCCTGTTTCCGGCATTGACAAGATTGCTGCCTGTGATGTGGAGCAGTTCACCGCCCGAGGGCTTGTGTGCAAGCTGCTGTCCCGGGCGGAGCAGGGTGAGGACGGCATCCGGGCCTTTGTCCAGCCCACCCTGGTAAAGCAGGGGAGCCTGGAGGCTGCGGTGCCCCTGAACTTTAACCTGATTACCTTTACCGGCAGCGCCTCCGACCGGATGAGCTTCTACGGACAGGGCGCGGGACGGTATCCCACCGCATACAATGTGGTGCAGGATCTGGTGGACATTCTGGCGGGCAGGGGCTTCTACGCCCCCTACGGAGGGAAAACGGCGGTTCGCAACGATGTAGAAATGACCTACTACGTCCGGGGCGATAAGTGGCCCGAGGAAGAGACCGCGGAGCGCTGGGGCGAGGGCGTGATTACGAAGAAGGTCAGCGTGGAGAAGATGCACGCCTGGCGCAAGGACCATCCCGATGCTTTCATCGCCGCGCTGGCAGAATAAACTCACGACGGGTCGGATAACGACAAATTGGTGTTTGCATAATAAACGCTGTCATTGCGAACCAGTGCGCACACTCCTCCGCGCTAAGAGCCGCCTTCGGCGGTTGCGCTCTGGACGCGCCTGCGGGCGCAGTGGTGTGGCAATCCCCCGGATAGAGGGGAAATGTACAAAAACGGACAAACGCCCTAACGAACCGTCCTGATAAAGTTGGGGGATTGCGAACCAGGCTGCGGCCTGGTTCGCAATGACAGTTCTTTTTTAGTTCTTCAGACACGAATTTGTCTGCTTGCTTACTATGCTTACTTTGTCCCGTTGAAACCGGGAAGAGAGGGGAACTTCAATTGAAGGTTGTAAAATTCGGCGGCAGCTCCATGGCGGACGCGGGGCAGTACCGGAAAATCCGGGACATTCTGCTCTCCGATCCGGAGCGCCGGGTGGTGATCGTGTCCGCCGCGGGCAAGCGGTTTAAGGACGACCACAAAATCACGGATTTATTGTATCTGTGCTATGCCCACACCCAGTACGGAGTGGACTGCTCCGGAGTGTTCCAGATGATCGAATCCCGGTACTTAGAGATTCGGGACCAGCTGGGCATTGAACTGGATCTGGAGTCGGAGTTTGCCGACCTCAAGCGGCGCATTGATGCCAAAACCGTGACCCAGGACGAGCTGGCCAGCCGGGGCGAGTATTTCTCCGCCCGGCTTATGGCGGCCTACCTGGGCTTCCAGTTCATTGACGCGGCGGACTGGGTGAAATTCAACTTCGACGGCACCGTGGACCAGGAGGTCACCTACGAGGCCCTCCGGAGCCAGGTTCGGGGCCTGGGGGCGGTGATCCCCGGGTTCTACGGGCTCATGCCCGATGGGCGCATCCGCACCTTCTCCCGGGGCGGCAGCGACATTACGGGAGCTCTGGCGGCGGCGGCCCTGGACGCGGAGGTCTATGAGAACTGGACGGATGTGTCCGGCATCCTCATGGCGGACCCCCGGATCGTGGAGGACCCCCAGACCATCCCCGAGGTGACCTATGACGAGCTGCGGGAGCTGAGCTACTCCGGCGCCCAGGTGCTCCACGAGGGCACCATCTTCCC
>JBJEYY010000220.1:0-6896 GCA_051887095.1 Faecousia sp.
GGACCGCTAAACAACATTTTACCGAGCAGCTGAGTAAAGCCGATAAGCACATTTGGAAATATATTATGGCCCCGGGAAAAAATTCTGGACTTGTTTGGCGGAATGTGATAAATTACTTAATATAATGTGGACAA
Organism: Faecousia sp.; assembly: GCA_051887095.1. GTDB lineage: Bacteria > Bacillota > Clostridia > Oscillospirales > Oscillospiraceae > Faecousia. The sequence continues at coordinate 135 of JBJEYY010000220.1, forward strand.
GTATCCACTTCGGGAGAACACTGCCCGGGGATACCGGATTTGGGGTGTGGCTATGAGCGAATACACGTTTGATTCTTCCTGCCAGGAGCAGGCCATCCGGCGCTATCTGCGCAAATATACCGGCACGACCAAGGACCTGCAGACGATTCACCAAATTCTGGGGGAGGTCGGCGAATACTACGGGGCCGACCGGGCATACCTTTTTGAGGTAAACGATGCCTTTGACCACACCGGCAATACCGTTGAGTGGTGCCGGGAGGGGGTTATCCCGGAGATTGACAGCGTATGCAGCGACTGCCCGTCCTGGATGGAGGAATGGTTCCGGGCGTTGGGGGAGAAGGGGGAATTCCTGATCCGCTCGGTGAAGGAGGAATATGCTCCCGATTCCGGAATCTGCCGGATGCTGACCTCCCGTGGAGTGGAAAGCCTGCTGGCGGTGCCTATGATGGCCCAGGACCGGATGACGGGCTTTCTGAGCGTGGACAATCCCCGCCGGAATGCTTCGGACACCCTGCTGCTGTCCGTGGTCGCCGCGTCCTGCACCAGCGCCATCTGCGCCGCCCGGCTGGCGGATTCCCAGCTGGAGGAAACCAACAGGATGCTGGTGGATCGAACCAAAATCATCCAGTCCATGAGCAAAATCTACACCTCGGTCTATTCCATTGACCTGGAAAGCGACAGCTTTGCGGAGCTTTCGTCGCTGCCCACGGTCAACAAACACATCGGCCCCGCCGGGAAGGCCCAGGAACGGCTGAACTACTTTGCCCGGAAAATGGTCATGCCGGAATTTACCCAGGAGATGTCCGCTTTCGTGGACCTGTCCACCCTGGAGGAGCGGCTGGGAACCTCCCGGATTATTTCGAAGCAGTACCAGAGCAGTCTGATGCCCGCCCCGGACATCCGTGGGAGGGAGAGCTGGAGCCAGTGCTCCTTCATAGAGACGAGCCGGGACGATCAGGGCAGGCTGACCCATGTGGTGTTCGCCACGGAGTCCATCCAGGATTTCAAAGTCCGGGAGCTGGAGGCCCAGCGGCAGCTGCAGCGGGCCAATGAGGAACTGACCGCCCTTCTTCAGGCGGAAAAGCAGCATACGTCCATCATCGGCGCGCTGAGCAGCGTGTTTTTTGCCCTGTACTATCTGGATCTGGAGGAGAATACCTTCCAGGAGGTTATTTCCCTGGACAGCCTGCATCACATGTTCGGCCAGAAGGGGGACGCCGTTTCCTTCGTGCGCAAGGCCGTGAATACCCTGGCGGCGGAGGAATACCGGGCTTCCATGCGCACCTTTACGGATCTTGCCACCATCGACACTCGGCTGGGGGACAAGCCCATCCTGACCCAGGAGTACGGCGCCCGGACCGGAGGCTGGGACCGGTGCAGCCTGATCCCGGTGGAACGGGACGAGCATGGACATAACCGCACGGTCATCTGCGGCTTCCGCCGGATTACCTCTGAAAAGGAGGCCCAGGAATCCCGGGACAATCTGATTATGGCTTTGGCGATCCCCTATGACAATATTTACATGGTCAATATGGACACCCGGGAGGCGGTATGCTACCGGATGGGGCAGGCAATTTCTGATCGCTACGGCAAACGCTTTGCCGCGGGGGATTATGAGCGCAACATCCGGGCCTATGTGGAAAACGATGTGTTCCGGGAGGACCGGCAGCTGTTTGACCGGATCCTGACCGTGTCCGGCGTCGGGGAGCTGCTGACGAACAAGCAGGCGCACCAGTTCAACTACCGGGTTTCCCGGGGCGGCGGAATGCAGTATTTCCAGTGCCAGCTGGTACGGCCCAATCGGAAGCGGAACGAATTTGTGATAGGCTTCAAAAATGTGGACGAGCAGGTGCAAGCGGAGCTGGCCAGCAAGACCATTCTGGAGGACCGACTGAACATCATCCAGTCCATGTCCAAAATCTACTACGCCTCCTATTACATCGATCTGGCGGCGGACAGCTTCCTGGAGCTGACCAGCTCGGAGGTGATCCGCGCCCAGGTGGGTCTGACGGGCAGCGCCCAGCAGCGGCTGCTCCTGGCCAACGAGAAGCTGATTGCCCCGGAGCACCGGGAGGCCATGGGAGAATTTGTGGACTTTACCACCCTGGACCAAAGGCTGGAGAATCAAAATGTGGTTACCATTCAGTTCCAGGATTTCTCCATGGACTGGAGCCAGGCCTACTTCATTGCCGGTGACCGGGATGCGGACGGGAAGCTGAGGCACGTGTTCTACGCGGCCAGAACCATCCGCCCGGAGAAGGAGCGGGAGCTGGAGGCCCAGAGAAAAATCGAGGACGCCCTGGCTGCCGTGGAGAAGATCAACGCGGCGCTGCTGGATGAGATGGAGATTTCCGGCGCCCTGAGCAAGGAATATCCGGATGTGGTGATGCTGGATCTGAATCAGGACGTGGCCTTCACCATCAAACGGGACGGCAGGATTCTGCCGGAGAGTGAGCGCAATTCCTATCGCTCCTACCACGGCGCCTGGGAGCGGTATATTGAGGGATTTGTGCTGGAGGAGGACCGCCAGACCACCCGGGAGGCGGTTTCCGTGGAGGCCGTCCAGAGGGGCCTGGCCCAAAGCGACGAGTATGTATGCAGCTACCGGGCGCCCCATGCCGATGGGAGCATTCACTATTATCAGACGGTGTTCCTGCGGATTCATGGACACAACGGAGGCAGTGCGCGGCTCATTGCGGGCTTCCGGAATGTGGACGCCATTGTGGAGGAGGAGCGCAAGCGCTCCCGGATCCAGCAGGAGCAGCTGCGGATCATTGACGCCCTGAGCCGGGAATACCACAGCCTGTTCAAAATTGACGCCCAGACCGGGGCTATGTCTCTGTACCGGACCGACGGAATCGGCATGGAGCCGGAAAAGCTGGGAAAACTTATGTCCCTTGGCGGCTATGAGCAGGTGCTTTCCAAGTACATCGACCTGTTTGTGATTCCCGAGGATCAGCAGCGGCTCCGGGAATCGTCGGGGCTGGCAGCGCTGCTGGAGCGGGTCCCGGAGGTGGGGCTCTACAAGCAAGGCTACCGGCGCAGAATGGACGGTGCCACGGCCTACTACGAGATGAACGTGGTCAAGACCGTGGACGAAACCGGCGCGGTGATCTTCATCCTGGGCATGCGGGATGTGGACGACGAAATGCAGCGCCAGCTGAAGCAGGCAAGAGCCCTGCAGGAGCAGAGCGAGATCATCCAGGGGTTGGGTTCGGAATACTATTCCATTCTGCTGGTGGATCCCGCGACGGACAGAGTGGCCACCTATCGGGCGGAGGACGAGGACGGCCGTGCCATCGCAGAGCATTTCCGCAGGCTGGACTACCACTGGTCAGAGGGTCTGCGCAGCTATGCCCGGGAGCTGGTCTCGGAGCAGAGCCGTGAGGAATTCCTGGAGAAGCTGTCCCTGGAGCATTTTCTGGCCGACGGGAAGGATTACTCCGTTACCTATGAGAAGCTCACAAGCGGCGGCATCATGTACCTTCAGGCCCGGGTGTCCTTCGTATGGGAGAAGGACGGCGGCCTGGCGGTGGTAATCGGAACCCGGAATGTGGACGACCTGATCAAAAAGGAGCGCCAGCAGGAAATGGCCCTCCAGGCAGCCTGCGAGGCCGCGGAGGCGGCCAGCCGCGCTAAGACCGATTTCCTGTCCAATATGTCCCATGACATCCGAACCCCCATGAACGGCATCATCGGCATGACGGCCATCGCCGCTGCCCAGATTGACGATAAGGAGCGGGTTCAGGACTGCCTGCAGAAGATTACCCAGGCCAGCAAGCATCTGCTCAGCCTGATCAACGAGGTCCTGGATATGAGCAAGATCGAATCCGGCAAGGTGGATCTGATCGAGGAGGAATTCAACCTGTCGGATCTGGTGGGGAATCTTCTTACCATGACCAGCTCCCAGATTGAAGAGCATCACCACGATCTGCGGGTGGATATCTCCGGGGTTACCCACGAGGAGGTCATCGGCGACAGCCTGCGCATTCAGAAGGTGTTTACCAACCTCATGGGCAACGCCGTGAAGTTCACCCCGGAGGGTGGAAAAATCCGGCTGTCCATCACGGAACGGCCCTCCAACCAGGCCAAGGTGGGCTGCTATGAGTTCATCTTTGAGGACAACGGCATCGGCATGAGCGAGGAGTTCCTGGATCAGATTTTCGAGCCCTTTGCCCGGGCCGCTGACGGACGGGTCAGCAAGATCCAGGGCACCGGTCTGGGAATGCCCATCAGCCGGAACATTGTCCGCATGATGGGCGGCGATATCAAGGTGGAGAGCAAGCTGGGCGTAGGCTCCCGGTTCACGGTGACCATGTACCTGAAGCTCCAGGATACGGCCAGGGTTCATTATGAAAAGTTCGTGGACCTGGATGTGCTGGTGGCGGATGACGATGCGCTGAGCCTGGAATCCTGCTGCGGGATCCTCAACGACTTCGGCATGAAGGCCGAGGGAGTCACCACCGGCGCGGAGGCGCTGCGGCGGGTGGTGGAGCAGCATGATCGGAAGCGGGACTACTATGCCTGCATCCTGGACTGGAAGATGCCGGATATGGACGGCATCGAAACCACCCGGGCTATCCGCGCCGCGGTGGGCAAGGAGGTACCCATTATCATCATTTCCGCCTACGACTGGTCGGATATCGAGCAGGAAGCCCGGGCAGTGGGGGCCAACGCCTTCATCAGCAAGCCCCTGTTCCGTTCCAGACTGGCCAAGACCTTCAATGCCCTGGTGGGGGAGGAGCATCCGGAGGAATCGGAGAAGCCCCTGGCCGAGCTGGAGAACCTGGATCTGACCGGCTGCCGGGCGCTGCTGGTGGAGGACAATGATCTGAACGCGGAGATCGCCGCCCGGATTCTGGAAATGACGGGTCTCAGCGTGGAGCGGGCCGGCGACGGCACCGAAGCCGTGGATTGTGTGGCGGGGTGTGCGGACGGGTATTACGACATCATCTTTATGGACATCCAGATGCCCAGGATGAACGGCTACGATGCCACCCGGGCCATCCGGGCCCTGCCCCGGAGCTACTGCCGTCAGGTACCTATCGTGGCCATGACGGCCAACGCCTTCGCCGAGGATGTGCAGGCCGCAAAAACCGTGGGCATGAACGAGCACATCGCCAAGCCCCTGGATATGAACATGCTGGCCAAAACCCTGCGCAAATGGCTGCGGTAAACCCCGGCCCCCGCGGGGCAATCCCCGCGGGGGAGAGAGAAAAATTAGTGTTTGTCGCTTCGCCTCAAAGTTTTCTGTCATTGCGAGCCAGTGCGCACACTGGCGTGGCAATCCCCCCGGTAAAAAAGGGAAACGGAACGAAAACGGCCCTAAATCCTTGGGGGATTGCCACACCAGCGTGCGCGCTGGTTCGCAATGACAGCGTTTTTTCGTTACGCTAAACAACAATTTGTCGCTGCGGAATAGGGAAAAATCGCCCCGGGGAGGTTCCCCGGGGCGAAAACTATGTGGTACTGGCGGCTGCGGGATGACCTGATTTCTCAGGCCAGGATGGGCTTCAGGGCCTCGGCAAGGCGGTCCTTCTGGGCCTGGGCTTCGGCCAGGTCCTTGCCCAGGGTGGTGAAGTAGGTCTTGATCTTGGGCTCGGTGCCGGAGGGACGGACGATGACGGTGGCGCCGCCTTCCAGGGTGTACACCAGCACGTTGGCGGAGGGCAGGCCGGTTTCGGCGGTCTTTGTGTAGTCCGTGACCTTCACGACCTTGTAGCCGCCGATCTCCACGGGGGGCTTCTCCCGGAGGGAGGCCATAATGCCTGCCATCTTGTCCATGCCGCTCAGACCCGGGAACTCGAAGGAGTCCACCTTGTTCAGATACCGGCCGAACTTGGCATAGATGCCCTCCAGGTGCTCCTTGATGGAGGAGCCGATGGAGCGGTAGTAGGCGGCCATTTCGCAGATCAGCATGGAGCCGATGATGGCGTCCTTGTCCCGGACATAGGGACCGGCCAGATATCCGTAGGACTCCTCAAAGCCCAGGATGAACCGGTCTACCTGGCCCGCCGCCTCCAGGGAGGCGATCTGGTCGCCGATCCACTTGAAGCCGGTGAGGACGTTGCGCATCTCCACGCCATAGCTCTTCGCCACGGCGTCGGCAAGAGGCGTGGACACCAGGGACTTGACGGCCACGGGATTCTCGGGCATGGTGCCCTTCTCGATGCGGCCCTGGCAGATGTAGTCCAGCAGCAGCACGCCCACCTCGTTGCCGGAAACCAGCTCATAGCTTCCGTCGGGGCAGCGGATGGCGATGCCCACCCGGTCCGCGTCGGGGTCGGTGGCCAGCATCAGGTCGGCCCCTTCCTTCTCGGCCAGCTCCAGACCCAGCTGCAGGGCTTCGAAGATTTCGGGGTTGGGGTAGGGGCAGGTGGGGAAGTTGCCGTCGGGATCCTTCTGCTCGGGAACAATGGTCACGTCCGTAATGCCGATGTCCTTCAGAACCCGCATGACGGGCACCAGGCCGGAGCCATTCAGGGGGGAGTAAACCAGCTTCAGCCCCGCGGTGGCGCACAGGCCCGGACGGATGGACCGGGCCTCGATGGCGGCGTAGAGGGCCTCCTTGCAGTCGTCGCCCACGAACTGGATCAGACCCTGCTTTACGCCCTCGTCAAAGTCCATAAGCTTGGCTCCGGTGAGGATATCGGTTTTCTGAATCTCGGCGTAGACCACCGCGGCGGCATCGTCGGTCATCTGGCAGCCGTCGGGGCCGTAGGCCTTGTAGCCGTTGTACTTGGCGGGGTTGTGGGAGGCGGT
>JBJEYY010000221.1:0-6893 GCA_051887095.1 Faecousia sp.
GGCGTGGCAATCCCCCGGTTGAATGGAACCAGGTAACGATTACCACCAAAAATTGCAATAATCCTCTTTTTCTGGGAACATTTCGACACATTTCCTCTCTAACCAGGGGATTGCCACACCAGTGTGCGCACTGGTTCGCAATGACAGGTAATTTGTAACGCGCACTTACAAACAACAATTCTTCGTTCCAACAGGACATAGGAACTGTCCGTAGAAAACCCACCCGCTTCACAGCAGGTGGATTTCCATATTTTCCATATTTTTCTCCCAGCCGGGGAGGGTGATATTCTGGGTATTTTGCACCAGAGCGCCCAGGTCCTGCAGGTCCTCCATCCCCACCAGGAACGCCCCCATCTGTTCCAGCTCCTTCATGGCGTCACTTCCGTCCCGGAAGCAGGCCACGCTGCTTATACCCAAACGAAGGTTCCGGCTGACCCCGTCCCAGGTGCCGCCCCTGCCCAGCCGGGCCTGGGCAACAAACACCATCCGCCCCAGGGCATGAATCACCCGGTTGCGGCTCAGGGCCCGCTGAGCGGAGAACCCCAGGTCAAATCCGTCCTCGCTGACGTAGGTCACACGGCTGTGCAGGGGGCACCGCTCCAGTTCGTCGGCAACAATGCTGACCACCCTGCCTCCGGCTTCCAGGCAGGCATCCTGGGCGGCCCGGTCAGCCCCCCGGGCGTTTCCGGAAACCAGCACAAGTCCCTGAACCGCCGCCTGACGGCCCACCTCCCGGGCAAACCCTAAGTTTTCCGGCAGCAGCTCGCGGCTGCCCACCAGGGCGATGCCGGGTGCCTCCAGCAGTGCCGGGTCTCCCTTGACCCACAGACACCCGGGGCTGTCCAGTCCCAGCCGCTGGCGCACGATCATGGGATAGGCCTCGCTGACCCTGGTGACAGGAATACAGTCCATGCGCCTGCCCCGGAGCAGATAACGCTCCAGCAGTTCTTCCTCTTCCAGCAGCGCCAGAATTCTCCCGGCCATTTCCGGCCCATACCCCAGCGCCTCCAGATCAGTGACGGTCATGGGCCGCTCCTCCTCAGGGGGCTCCATTCCCTGAATTCGACCGGCCAGGTTCCGAAGCTGGGCCATCGTCAGAACTTTCCGCTCCGGGTTTCCCAGGTGGCTGGCCAGCAGCAGGAAGCCCCGCTCCCGGGGATTCAACGGAATCTCCTTTTGGGGGCGGGAGGAGCCTTGACCTCCTCGGGGGTGAGGGTATTGTCCTCCCCCAATACCATGGGGGCAATGGTGAAATTGCAGAATTTGCAAATTTCGTCCAGCTTGGCCTTCTCCGGGAAATTGCTCACAATGCTCCAGGCCACGCCCTTTTTCTTGGCCCGGCCGGTGCGTCCGATGCGGTGGACATAGTATTCGTTCTCCTCAGGGATGTCGTAGTTAACGACGCAGTCCACATCGTCCACATCAATGCCCCGGGAGGCCACATCCGTGGCAATGAGCACACTGAGCTTCCCCTCCCGGTAGCGCTGCATAGTCTTTTCCCGCTGGCTCTGGCGGATGTCGCCGTGGATGCAGTCGCAGTCTAACCCCGCCCGCTGATATTCGTCGCAGAGCCGCTGGCACATGTGCTTGGTGTTGCAGAAGATCATCACCCGCTCAAAGCCCTGGCTGCGGATCAGGCGCAGGGTAGTTTCCGCCTTCTGCAGCGGGGTGCAGGTGAGGCTAAACTGGTCGATGTCCGGCCGGTCCTCCTGCTTGGGCTCCACGGTGATCTCCACCTCGTCCCGCTGGTACATCCAGGACACGGTCATGACCTCCTGGGAGATGGTAGCGGAAAAAAGGCCCAGATTCTTCCGGTTTTTCACCTTCTCGATGATCCGGGTCACATCCTTGAAAAAGCCCATGTCCAGCATCCGGTCGGCCTCGTCCAGAACCACGGTCTGAATCTTGTCCAAGCGGATGGTTTTCCGGTTGTAGTGGTCCATCAGCCGTCCGGGGGTAGCCACCACAATCTGGGGCTTGCGCTCCAGCTGCTTGATCTGACCGCCGATGCCCGCGCCTCCGTAGAGCACCGCCACCCGGATTCCCTGGTAGTAGGTCAGCAGGCCCCGCAGCTCGTCCCCGATCTGGATGGCCAGCTCCCGGGTGGGGGCCAGAATCACCCCCTGCACCTCCTCCGACTCCGGGTCCACATGCTCAATCATGGGAATTCCGAAGGCGAAGGTCTTGCCGGTACCGGTGGGGGCTTTGGCAATGACATCCTTCCACTGCATAAAGTGAGGAATGGCCAGGGCCTGAATGGTGGTAGGGTAGCCATAGCCCTTCTTTTCCAGGGCCTTCAGCATCTGCTGGGACAGCCCCAGGCTTTCAAAAGTAATTGTCTGCTCCATTTTCTATTACGTCCTTTTCTGATCTTTCCGCTATTTTACCATCCTTTTTGCCTCTTTGCAACCACCAACCCATATTTCCCGAAAAAAGCCCCATTCGTTCTGCGGTAAATTGTTGTTTACACTACACGTTCCAAGTTTCCTGTCATTGCGAACCAGGCCGCAGCCTGGTGTGGCAATCCCCCGGTAAAATGGAGAAATGGAACGAAAACGGCCCTCAACCCTTGGGGGATTGCCACGCCAGTGTGCGCACTGGCTCGCAATGACAGCATATTCTGTTACGCTAAACAACAATTTACCTTTCTCCCTCTCCAATCCGAAAAAATCCGGGAAGCAGTGGACAAGTTCCCGCAAATGTGGTATATTACCTAAGAGTATGCCGTGATGAACACATATCCTGATTCTACGGAGGAACCATACCATGGGAAAATTGATTGTAATTGAGGGCACCGACGGCTCCGGGAAATCCACCCAGTTTAAGCTGCTGACCCAGCGGCTGACCCAGGAGGGCCGGGACTTCCGGCAGATTGTCTTCCCCCAGTATTCCGAACCCAGCTCCGCGCTGATCCGGATGTACCTGGGGGGCGAATTTGGCCAGCGCCCCGGTGACGTGAATGCCTATGCCGCCTCCGCCTTCTATGCCGTGGACCGATACGCCTCCTTCAAAAAGGTGTGGGGGGAATATTACAACGGAGGTGGACTGGTGATTTCCGACCGCTATACCACCTCCAACGCCGTGCATCAGGCCAGCAAGGAACCTCCGGAAACCCGGCAAAGCTTTCTCAAGTGGCTCTATGAATTCGAATACGACCACCTTGGGCTTCCCCGTCCGGATCTGACACTGTATCTGGATGTGCCCACGGACTTTACGGAAAAGCTTCTCCGTGCCCGGGAGCAGGATACCCATACCAAGGCGGATATCCACGAGCAGGACAGCGAATACTTGGCCACCTGCCGCCGGATGGGTGCCTTTTCGGCAGACTACTACGGCTGGACCGTGATTTCCTGCGTGCAGGATGGAAAAATGCGTTCCATGGAAGACATTCACGAAGAAATCTACCGCCATGTGCGGAACTGTTTGGAGGACTGAATTATGGTATACATGCTGCTTGGAACCGGCTTCGAGGAAACCGAGGCCGTTGCCCCCCTGGATCTTCTGCGCCGGGCAGGGGTGGAGGCCCTCACCGTGGGTCTGAACGGAAAAATCATCCGGGGCAGCCACGGAATTCCCGTGGAGGCCGACCTGACCATCGGTGAAATGGATCTGACCGATCTGGACATGATCATTCTCCCCGGCGGGCTGGGGGGTGTCACCTCCGCCCGGGCCTGCCCTGAGGCGCTTCAGGCCCTGCGTTTTGCCTGGGATAACGGCAAATTCGTCGCCGCCATCTGTGCCGGCCCCACGGTGCTGGCGGACCTGCATATCACCGACGGTCTGGACACCACCTGCTACCCCGGCTGCGAAGCTCAGATGGGCAGCGCGAAAAGCGTAGAGGGTGCGGCAGTGGTCCGCAGCGGGAAGCTGATCACCGGCACCTCCGCCGGCTGCGCCATCCCCTTCGGCCTGGAGCTGGTTGCCGCCCTGAAGGGCCGGGAGGCCGCGGACACCGTGGCAGCGCAGATCGTCATCCGCTGAGGAGGAGTCATCATGGACTTTAAGCAATTCCCGGAGCAGGAGGACTTCCTGCCCCAGGAGCCGCTGGAGGAGGATTCCCTTCCCCAGGAGCCGCCCGAGGAGGACCCCCTTTTCCCGGAAGCTCCCTCCGCGCCCCCGGAGGACACCTATGGGGACGACATGCCCCCTCTGTTCGATCCTGCCCCCTCCGAGGAACCTGAGGAAGCACCGGATTTCACCGACCGGGAGGAGGACTCTCTGGACCGAGAGCTTATGGAGGTGGCCCAGCTTCTGGACGAACCCGACACCCTGCCCGAGGAATCCGAACCCCAGCCGGAGCCGCCGGAGGAGCCCGACGCTCAGCCGGAGCAGCCCCGGATTCCAGCTCCACCCCAGGACAAGCCCAGCCCGGAGCGTCCCATCCGGAAGGGCCGCCCCCGCCGGAGGAAGGGGGAGGGCCTGCTGGGCATCCCCAACATTCTGGCCACCGTGGTGTGGCTGGCCATCACCGTAGCCATCGGCGTGACCCTGGGCCGGATGCTCTGGGTCTGCGCAGCGGACGTGCTGGCCTTCGGCCGGGAGGACCGCAGCGTCACCATCACCATCTATGAAACCGACACCATTGACGATATTGCCGCCAAGCTCCACCAGGCGGATCTGATTCGCTATCCCGGCCTTTTCAAGCTCTATGCCAGTCTGGCCGTGGACGAGGGGGAAATCCGACCCGGTATCTGGGATCTGAATACCCGCTACGACTACCACGCCCTGGTGAAGATGATGTCCCCCAGCTCCACCCGGAAGGTCATCGAGATTATGATTCCCGAGGGCTACAGCTGCCGGCAGATTTTCGCCCTGCTGGAGGAGAACAAGGTCTGCACCGCCAAGGATCTGGCGGCCTACGCGGCCTCCGGAGAGCTGGACGAATACTGGTTCCTGGAGGGTGTGGAGCGGGGCCAGGAGAACAGCCTGGAGGGCTTCCTGTTCCCGGACACCTACCAGTTCTACACCAACGACAGCCCCCGAAATGTGCTGCAGAAAATGCTGAACAACTTCGATAATCGGTTCACCCAGGAGATGCGGGACCTGCTTCCCACCCTGAACGAAACCGTTTCCAATATGATGCGCTCCGACGGCCGGAGCCAGGAGTATATCGATGCCCACCAGCTCAGCCTCCGGGATGTGGTCATCGTGGCCTCCCTGATTGAGAAGGAAACCTCCAGCGCCGAGGAAGGCTATTCCATCGCCTCGGTCATCTACAACCGTCTGTTCCGCTGGGGCGATAACCCCGCCTATCTGGGCATCGACGCTTCCATCGTCTACGCTCTGGGCGGCAAAACCGAGCTGACCAGCGAGGACCTGCAGGTGGACAGCCCCTACAACACCCGTACCCACACGGGACTGACCCCGGGACCCATTGCCAACCCCGGCCTTGCCAGCCTGAAGGCGGCCCTGGCCCCCAGCGACACCCCCTACTATTACTATGTGCTGGATCCCGCCGTGGGAGCCCACCACTTCTCCAAGACCTACGAGGAACACCAGGCGTTCATCGCCTCTTTGGGAGGCTGATATGAAGAAACTGGAACTGCTGAGTCCCGCCGGGGATATGGAGCGGCTCAAAATGAGCGTGCTCTACGGCGCGGACGCGGTGTACCTGGGTCTGACCAGCTTCGGGATGCGCTCCTTCGCCGGGAATTTCACCCCGGAGGAGCTGCCCCAAGCGGTGGACTTTGCCCACGCACACGGGGTGAAGGTCCACGTCACCGTAAACACCATGCCACGCAGCGGCGAGGTGGACCAGCTCCCTGAATATCTGGAACGGATGGATGACGCGGGGGTGGACGCCCTGATTCTGGCGGATCTGGGTGCCTTCACCCTGGCGGGGAAATACGCCCCCCACTGCCAGCGGCACATCTCCACCCAGCAGTCCGTTGCCAACTACGCCAGCGCCCAGGCCTGGTTTGACCTGGGCGCCCAGCGAGTGGTGCTGGCCCGGGAGCTGAGCCTGGAGGAAATCCGGGTTATCCGTCAGAAAACCTCCCCGGAGCTGGAAATTGAAACCTTCGGCCACGGCGCCATGTGCGTCAGCTACTCCGGCCGGTGCCTGCTGAGCAACTATATGACGGGCCGGGACTCCAACCGGGGGGCCTGCGCCCAGCCCTGCCGCTATCGCTACGCCCTGATGGAGGAGAAGCGCCCGGGAGAATTCTTCCCGGTGTTCGAAGACGAGCAGGGCACCTACATTCTCAATTCCCGGGACATGTGCATGATCGATCACCTGGACGATCTGATGGACGCCGGGGTGGACTGCATCAAGATCGAGGGCCGGGCCAAGTCCGCCTACTACGCCGCCGTGGTCACCGGAGCCTACCGACACTGCATTGACGACGTTTTCGCGGGGCGGAAACCGGACCCCGTCTGGCGGGACGAAACCGAGCATGTGTCCCACCGGGTCTATTCCACCGGTTTCTACTATGGAGAGCCCGGGCAGTACACCGAGAATTCCCGCTACATCCGCTCCTGGCAGATTGTGGCCCGGGTGGAAAGCTGTGACGAAACCGGACTTGCCCTGTGCAGCCTGAACAACAAGTTCCGCCAGGGGGACGCTTTGGAGGCGGTAGGCCCGGATCTTCGCCCCTTCCCCTTCATCGCGGAGGACATCCGGGACGAAAGCGGCGCGCCCCTGACCGAGCCCCGCACGCCGCAAATGCGCTTCACCCTCCGCCTTCCCCGTCCTGTTCCCCCCTACACCCTTCTGCGCCGGGCGGTGGACCTCTCCGCCAAATAAAAAAGACCGATGAACCGCAGCAAACACGGTTCATCGGTTCTTTTCGTCCTCCCGTCAGAAGAAACGCAGGAGAAAGACAAATTGGTGTTTGTTGGGCTGCGTCCCAAATTACCTGTCATTGCGAACCAGTCCGCAGACTGGTGTGGCA
>JBJEYY010000222.1:0-6884 GCA_051887095.1 Faecousia sp.
GGATTGCCACACCAGTCTGCGGACTGGTTCGCAATGACAGGTAATTTGCAACGCATCCTTTCAAACAACAACTTGCCGTTCCATGCAATGTAGCTGTTCGCGGACAAAAACCAGGCGAGCCCAAATAGGCTCGCCTGGTTTTTGCTGAGGAACCTTATCCCTTTCCCGGATACAATTGATTCGGCAATTCGTTAGTTCATGTATTCCATACCCAGCAGATCGCGCATATCATAATAGTTCTTCAGCTTGCGCCAGCCATTGCCTACGGTGTAGGTGCTTTGGAACTCCTTATGGGTGTTGGGAAGCTCGTCGGACATTTCTGCAATCAAATCGGCACCGCGGCATGCCCACCAGAGGTTCTTCAACCAGGTCATCTGCTTAATCGGAGTGGGATCCCCATAGGTTTTGCCTAAGTTCAGATCCTCCAGTGCTGTGCAGCCCAGCAGGGGGGTGTAGTCCTTGATTCCGGTCCAGTCCAGCTCCAGGAAGACAAGTTCCTTGCAGCTGCTGATCGGAGTGATGTCAAGTATGGTGGTATGCGCAAGAATCAGATACTTCAGGTGCGGCATAAACTGAACAAAATCAATGTTGTGCAGGCTCATATGTCCTACGTCAATACAGATCATATCCTCGCAGTAGCGCAGGTTATAGGCATCCTTGTCGTGGAAGTAGTAGACTCGCTCTCTGACGGGCATGAACGTTGTTTCGTCGGTACGGACAGCAATCTTTCCGCACTGAACCGTCCATACAACCTTATATTCCGAACGTACTTCTTCCCGGAAGGCTGCCATGGTTTCGTTGTCGATGCTCCCACTGTCCACTATCAGCTTTTCCAGTTCCGGGAAATAGCTTGCGATTTTTGCGGCGGAGTCAACACTGTCAATGGTCATAAACGACAAATCAAGCTCCTGAATATCGGAGGAAAAAACCTGATCGCCGATTGCCAGCTCCCAATCCAGGGAAACCTGAGGATACTCCTGGCGCAGAGCGGTCAATTCTTCGTATCCTGCTTTCGGATTGCGAATCAGAATACTCCGGAGCTTCGTCAGCCCTACCAGCCCGTTCGACAGCTCCTGGTAGGTGACGTTCTCCGCGGTAATGGACTGCGAATCCGCGGGATAGGCAGCATTGCCAAGCTTTACCGTATAACTGACGACCCATTGGGGGTGCGCCTCTTGCATAGAAGCCAAAAGCGCGTAATCGGTGCAGCCCTCGGCGTTTACAGTGGTGAGGTTTGGCAGGTATTCCAGAAGCCCGGCCTCCTCGGCGGTGAGATTCGGAAGGCTGATTTTCTGAGTGTCCTGGGAATATTCGGTGTTCCGGATGGAAATCTGGTAGAGCACCGTGCAGTCCGGGTGGCGCTGCTGCAGCATAGTAAGCTGGGGATAGTCGCTGCACTGTCTGCCGTCCACCTCCTCCAGCGCTGTCAGATAGTCCAGACGGTCCACATCCCCGTCGGTAAGATCGGACACGGTGATCCGGCGGGTGTCACTGGAGAGCAAGTTCCCCTGAAAAGGAACATCCCACACAATCTCACAGTCGGGAAGTTTCCGGCGGAGCGTGTCGAATTGCTCCACGGAAGGACTCCTGCCGCGCAGATCCAGAGCCTGAGCGTCCTTGGGGTAGAACCGCCACCCGACTACGACACAGTGAGTCCAGGCCCAGACTGCGGTAAAAATCAGGGCTGCCAGTAGCACACAACCAGCCACTGCAAGACCTGTCATTATTTTGGAATAGGTTCCTTTGGTCATTTTCATCCGCCTTTCCACTGTTCACGGTTCCCTTGGAGCGCTGCGGCCGGATACCCGGTGAACAGAAGCATTGTGTTATGGGTATTATCGGAGGTAGTACATCTCCATTAGGTCCCGCATATCGTAGTAGGTCTGGAATTCCC
The DNA here is from genome assembly GCA_051887095.1 of Faecousia sp. GTDB lineage: Bacteria > Bacillota > Clostridia > Oscillospirales > Oscillospiraceae > Faecousia. Next base: position 1,895 of record JBJEYY010000222.1, read on the forward strand.
GCCAGCCGCCTTCCACGGGGTTCGGGCCGTCGAAGTAGGTGATGGTATCCGGGATGGTTTCGTCAAACAGCTGCTTTGCCGTGGAGCAGGGGAGGCCAATCGTGCGTTTCGAGCTGCACCACCAGATGTGCTTGAGCCAGGGCATCTTGGAAAGGGGCTCCGGGTCGGGGTACGACCAGCCCAGGTTTATATCCTCCAATGCGGTGCATTCCACCAGGGGGGCCAAATCCTTTTCCCACCAGCATTTGGTCATCTCCAGGTAGACAAGCTCCTTGCAGTTGACAAGCGGGGTAAGGTCAACTACCGGGCACTCCGTTAGAATCAGGTACCGCAGATTCGGCATGAAAGCGGCCCACTCCACATTGTAAACGGAGGCGTCATGACCCAGGTCAATGCTCACCATATCCGTGCAGTAACGCAGGGGATAGAGCTCCGCATCGCAGAATTCATCCTGGAAGGGGAACCGGTGGTCCATCTTGTAGGGATAGAAGTACAACGCATCGGTGCGGACGGGATACCAGCGGATGTAAACCGTCCAGACGAAACGGATATCCTCATGGCGCCGGTTCAGAGCGTCCATGGTTTCGTTGTCCAGACCGCAGTTGGACATGATGACCCGCTCCAGCCGGGGAAAGCAGTCGAGCACCGATTCCACTTCCCCGGGGTCGTGGATCTTCTGGCCGGACAGATCAATTTCCACACTGTCCGTGGGGAACCGGAGACCCGCAACCTCCCTGTCCCAGACAAGCAGCGTCTGAGGGAAGGCCTGGCGGAGGCGTTCCATTTCCGCGTCCGTCAGACCGCAGCCACGCATGTCCACCCGCTCCAGCAGCGGAAGCTGAGAGAGAAGCTCCTCCGCCGAGGCGTAATCCAGCTGTTCGGAGGACAAATCCAATTCTGTGGTGCTGCTGGAAATGCTCCTGCCCCGGAAGGAAACATTCCACCGAAGGGTAACGGCGGGGTATTCCGCCTGGAGGGCCAAAAGCTCGGATACGGGAGGAAGGGTTCCGGACAATTCCAGCAGGTGAAGCTCCCGCAGAAGGGGCAGCACCTGCTGCAGCTCCGTCAGGGAGGGATTGCTGAGGGAAAGGGTCTGCGTATCGGTTTGAAGCTCTGTCCCGTTCAGGGTAATCGTGCACAGCAGCGGTTTTTCCGGATCTCGGAGGATGCACTCCGACAGCGCGGAATAGTCCGCAAGGCCCCTGGCATCCAGCTCCTGAAGCTGGGGGAAATACGCCAGCATTTCCACATCCTGGGCACTCAGCTCTGTAACACGCAGGGAGGTGGCGTCAGAGGGATACGCGGAGCCCTGAAAGGGGACATTCCACAAAATCCGGCACTTGGGGAGAGCCTGATGAAGCTCTTCGTAATCCTGCGGGGTGATTTCTTTCTCCCGCAGATCCAGATACCGGGCTGACCTGGGCACGAGCTGGCCTCCTGCCCAAACAAGCTGCCAGCACAGAAGGATCCCTACCGCCGCCGCGGCGGCGCACAGAATCAACGGAAGAACCCACCTGCGGTGGGGAGCATAGAAACGCGCTTTTGACATAATTCATCCTCCGAATGGATCAAGGAGTTTTTTACCCTTTTCTTGATGCAAGATATCTGCCGGGACGGCGGCGGGAAGCCGGACCGGGGGTCATCAGCAGCATCGCGGTCACAGCCAGGGCAATGACCCCAAGTGCGGCACTCATAACACTGTAGGACAATACCGCCAAGCTGCCGTGGCGCTGGACATAGTACTCCATATATCCGGCAGTTCCCAGCATTGCGGCGATCAAAACCCAGATGCCGATGTACCAGGGCTTCATTCCCCGCAGCTTCACCAGCCGGACGGAGAAGAACACCGCAGTAAATCCAATGGCCAGGGCACTGAAGACCTGAACCACACTGACAAATCCGTTGCTGCGGAAGGCCAGGGAATCATAACGGGTGCTGTCCAGCACCACCTGGGTCGAGGCGTACAGCAGCAGGAACAGCAGGCAGCTGTCCCCGGGACGAATCCGGTTCTTCCGGGTCATGGCAAGATGGAAGATCAAAAGCAGGAAAAAGAGAACCCCGGCGCATATGGCCTGAATCAGGAAGGTTGCCAGACGATATTCCACCGCGCCGGACACGGAGTTGGTAACCGGGTAGGCCCAGGGCAGGCTTCGCAGTGTCTGCATAAGAGGCCCTCGGTCAGAAGCGTCGAAAAAGGAAGCGAGCCTTCCTACGGCGATTCCGGCGGCTCCGGCAATGCTCATGCAGTCCAGCATGGCGGGGGCAGAGTCCGAAATCCTCAGCAGCCGCAGCAGCAGCGCGGTCATCAGACAGCCTGCGAAAACGCCCAGCAGGGCGAAGCCGCCCCGGGAGTAGTCCGTCAGCGCGGCCTGGAGGCCGGAATAATCTCCGGGCCGGCAATACCAGTGCACCAGCCGGGACAGCACCATCCCCAGAACCAGCGCCAGAGGGACGGCGCAGGCGGCGCTGACTCCCCGGCCCTTTTCCCGCAGATACAGGGAAAGAAAAAAGAAAATCGAAGTGACCGCCCCCGCGGAAAGAAGCAGGGGCTTCCAGTAGAACACGGAGCTGCCTATGATGAACGCGATTTGTTCCATGAGCCTTACTCCACCTCCGGAATGGCAGTGGCGAAATAGATGATATCGCTGATATCCCGCTGATCGCCGTAGTCCACGCTGTTGATGAGGGTGTTATCCATGACGATGGTGGCGGTCTGGCCGCCGTCAATGGAATGGGCGGTGGGGATGCCCAGCTTTTGGAGGTTCCCGGCGAACTGCTTCAGGGTGGGCATATTCACCGCGTAAGGCTCCATGTTGACGGTTACCACAACGTAGTGAAGCTCGCCCAGCTGGCAGAGGGCCGCCCGGGTCAGGTTTTTATTGATTTCGCCGATAATATAGGACCGGGGGGTGCACTCCTGGTCGTTCTGAATGAGGATGGGGCCGAAGGCAAGGCTGAAGCGGACATGATGCTCCGCAACGTAGGTTTCCACCTCCTCCTGGGTGATCAGCTGTCCTCTGGGCACCATGAGCAGGTCCCCCTTGTCATCGATAAAGCAGACATCCAGAATCCCGTCCTCATCCAGACGGTAGGTAATTCCGTTGTTGACGGTGATGCCATAGGGACGGTAGGTATAGTAATCTGCGCTGGAAGCGGATATGGCATTGACGCTCTTCGCCATTTCGGTGGCGGTGTACAGCGCGCCGGTGCCGTACTCTCCCCCTGCCAGAAAGCGGCGGAACTGGCTGGGATGGGCAATCTTCACTTCCGAGAAGGTGTAGACCCCTCCGTCTATCACCTGCTTCCAGGTGATGGCGAGGATGGTATCGTCCCGGTAGTATTTTATAGTGGTGTCCTCCTTAATGGGGGTTTGGAGCGAGAAGAGGGTGGACTGGCCGTCCAGCAGGGGCTCGGCTTCCGCCAGCGTGTCCCTCAGAAGCGCCGGGTCCGTGGCCTCGCCGTAGCATTCCCGCCGGGGGGCGGGGGCCACCAGGTCTGAGTCATTCAGCCAGTATTCCTTTGGAACGGAAACAATGCCGCTGAGGGCATCGCTGATTCCGTTGGTGATACGGCGGTCAAATTTGTCCGAAAGCCCCATCCGGGCGTTTTCCCGGGCAGCGGAGGAAGGGGCCCAGCGGATCAGCGTTCCAAGAAGATAAACCGTGGCGGCAAGACAGGCAATACTGACTGCGATTGTGGCGGCCCATCGGATTGGAGCGAATCGGGATCGATGTTCCATGTATGTACGCCTCCTATCCGGCAATGCCGCCGCAGATGACCCTGAGCAGGGCCTGATCCGCGGTGACCAGCCACTGTCCGTCCTGGCGGGAAAGCTGAAGCGTTAATTCCGTTTCCACGGTGCGGGAATTCTCCTCCAGAGCCTGCCGGGCCGCGGCAAGAAGGGCATCGTTGATGAAGTCCTCACGGTAATTGCCCTCTTTGTCATAGATGGCGGAGGTGTCCTCAGCGGATTCCATTCTGACAGTGAAAATTTCTTTGGCAAGAACGTTCATGGACTCCAAAACGGCCTCCAGATCCAGAGCCTCGAACCGCACGTCCTGGGCAAGCCCTGTTTCCGTGGCGTAGAGGCTGCCCTCCAGAGTGTAGGAGCAGCTGGCGGTATAGGCATCCCAAAGGAGAACGCCTACCGGATCCTCCGGAGCCCGGTTCAGCTCCAGATCCGGTTCCCCCAGCAGAAGCTTTGAGGTTTCCTCGTAGCTTCCCCGGCAGATGCTCTGCATCAGCTGTTCAGCGCAATCCGAAGCCGAGTCCGGCGCTTGCACAAGAAAGGGGGGCTTATCGATGGAGCGAAGGGCCGCCGTCACGGAGCCCACCGCGCAGAGCGCTCCCAAAATACCAAAAAGAACAGGAAACAATCGGATGCGGGTTTTCATGAAAATGCCTCCGTCTGCCCATCCGGCCTGGGTGGGAGTATGTGCGAAAAAAGGAACTCCCGCCGGGATGGGTAGTCAATATTCATAGAATATCATATTATGAAGCATTAATCAACTGACAGAAGGGATTTTTCAGAGAACCGGCCCGGAAATGAAGGTATAGACTTTCTCAGCAAAGGCCATAATGGACAAAGAAGGAGGCGGTAAAATATGGTAAAGGGTGTTTCCAGGCAGGTGATTGTGGTACACGCGCCGGATCCCAAGCTGTTTGAACAGGCAATCTTTATTCTGAAGGATGACGCACTGGGGGAAGGGGTCACCGATGAACAGCTGCTGAAGGAAGCTCAGAGGCTTCTGCACAGTCCGGAGCCTGGCATGGGGAAGAGAAAGCCTTATCTCTACGGCGCGGTGTGGGCCGCGGGAGGATCCCTGCTGACGGGACTTGTGTGGCTGCTTACGGTGCTGGTGTGACTTGCGGATTCCGGATGGGTGTGGTATAATTGCCAGGATCAGATAAGATAAATTGGTGTTTGACGTTTTGCGCTGTCATTGCGAGCCAGTGCTCACACTGGCGTGGCAATCCCCTGGTTGAAAGG
>JBJEYY010000223.1:0-6827 GCA_051887095.1 Faecousia sp.
GCGTTTGGGCGATTGGCTTCAGTGCACTGGATTGGGTGGCGTGAATAATTCAGGAGTAGGTTGCAGATGTAGATATGTCTCTGGTTGCCTGCGGCGGGGAAAAGAGTCCGTCCACAGACGCAGACGTAACCACTTCGGACGCCGACACTGCAAACGAAGAAAATACGGATGTTCAGGATAATGGCGAACAAACCGAGAGCGAACCTGTGGCTGACACAACGATTTATCATTTTGGCGATACAGTAAGCGTAAGTGACGGCATGTTTGAATTTACCCCTGTTTTTGAGGGATTTACGGCAAAACTGGCGAACTGGCCCGACAAGGATTACATGACACCCGATGGTAAATTCTCCGGACAGACACCTTATGAAGCATCGGAAGAGAAAGTCATGATGTATTTTTCCGGCACAATTAACTATGTCGGTGAGTCAAAAGAAAATGAATACTTCGGATACAATTTTACCGTTGATTATGAAAACGGCTATCTGTTTGACTTCGCCGGAGGAGATGCCTGGAACAGCGGGAAGGGATATCATTCCGGCTGCGGCATAACGAGTGATATTGAATCAGGGGACTGGAAGTACGAAAATATGGCGACCTTTGAGCCATTAAGCTCCAACAAAACCCGCTATGTGAGATTCTGCATTGAGGTTCCGAATCAACTGGAAGCAGATAGCGGAAATGTCATAATCACTTTCCACATCAATGGTGAAGACCGCATCTTTACGTTGGGTTAATTATATTACCGATATTGTTCCGGCGCGGGGCGCAAGCTCCGCGCTATCTTTTTCCCTCTCTTGGTGTTCGCAAGAGTACACCTTTACAAGCACCCGAAATTACCCTGTTCTTTGCGTTCGAGAAATATCAAAACGATTTTGTAACAATGTTCGCGAAAGTGTATCTCTTTCATTAGGGTATAGCCCTGTGACAATCAAAATTCCCTCCGTTTTTTCTTTCACATATATTATATCATAAATTTTGAAATATCTCAAAATTCATAGATACCCTATTAACATAATTGTGGATTTGTGGTAGAATTACGACAGATGAAACGAGGGGGACAAAAAGATGCGGGTTTTCTATGTGCGCTGCTCTGCCATCGAACAGAACGAGGCGCGGCAGCTTAAAATGGCAGAGGAACAGAACGCCGAAAAGGTGTTCGTGGACAAGGCAAGCGGAAAGAACACAGACCGCGCCGCGTTTAAGGAAATGATGGCCTTTGTCCGAGCGGGCGACACCGTTGTGGTAGAGAGCATTTCCCGCATTGCGCGAAACACACGGGACTTGCTTTCCATCGTCTCCGAACTGACGGAAAAGGGCGTGGAGTTTGTCAGTCTGAAAGAAAACATAGACACCACCACCCCCCAAGGCCGTTTCATGCTGACCGTATTCGGCGCACTGGCGGAATTGGAGCGGGAGAACATTTTGGAGCGTCAGCGAGAGGGCATCGAGATTGCCAAGAGCGAGGGTAAATACAAAGGCCGCAAACCCATTGACTACAACGAGGCGCAGATGAAAGCCCTTTGCAAGAAGTGGCGCGCGGGTGAAATCACCGCCACCGCAGCCATGAAAGAGTTAGGCTTGAAGCCCAACACATTCTACCGCAGGGTAAAAGAAATGGGGCTGTAACACAGCCCCGCAGAAAGCAATCTATTTCAAAAATCAAGCGCGCATGGAGCAGAAAAGTAAAGTGTGCGAAAACAGCGAATACGCAAAAAGTGCTTTCTGGGATATGGCTTCTACAAAGGGAAGAAAGGGTTTGCCCTGCGAGTACACGCCAAATCCAAGGCGAAGATGAAAGCAAGGGTCAGGGAGCTTACCAGCAGAAGAACGGTAAACGACTACGAAAAGTGGAAGGTAGACCTGAAAAGATACGTAGTCGGCTGGGTGAACTACTACAAGCTGGCAGATATGGGAACATACCTCCAAAGTATCGATGAATGGATGCGCAGACGTATCCGCATGGTGTTTTGGAAGAAATGGAAGCGAGTCCGCACAAGATGGAGAAACCTGCTGAAGCTGGGAATCTCCAACAGAAATGCGGGTATTCTTGCCAATTCCAGAAAAGGATATTGGCGGATAGCCACCAGCCCGACTATGAAAACAGCCCTCTCAAACCAACGGCTTGAGAAGGCTGGATTCCGGTTCTTTTATTCTTACTACCGCAAGTCTGTAGCGGTGTAAACAGGGGAGGAGCCGTGTACCAGACCGGTACGCACGGTTCTGTGGGAGGTCGGCTGGCTAAATAATGGCCTGCCTCCTACCCGATACTATTTTTGTGTTCTGCTGGGTCAACGCAAAGGTCAACAGAAACAGCATTTTTTTCCCTTTGTGCCGTCGAAAGGCGGTCAAAATGGCTTGCATTCAGGAAAATTAGAAGGATAGAAGATTGTTTCTTCCGAGTTCAGGGCTTGCGTAGGTCGGGACGGCGATGGCAAGCAGGTTTTCAAGTGTACGACTTGGTATCCCCCTGCGTAACTCACGCCCGCAAAGGCTCGGAAGGAAGCCCAAAAGGTGGCGGCTATCTGGGAGGATGAAGTACGGAAAGCAGTAGAGGGGCAGCTGATGCAGGTGGGAATTGAAACCCCGGATGCGTTGCGAAACGCCGGGGCAAAGGCTGCATGGCTGAAATTTCAGCAGATCGATCCCTCCGCCTGTATCCACCGCCTGCTGGCCCTGGAAGGGGCCATTCGGGGCGTCAGAAAAACCATGCTTCCGGATGCGGTAAAGGCGGACTTGAAAGCTTTTTACCAGGAACACAAGAAGTGCGGTCCGGAGAAATCAGATGAGAAAAGGAGTGGCCGCGATGCGTGACAGAAGAATCTCACTTGAGAAAATCTCCAATATCCGGGATTTGGGCGGCCTGAGGACGGCGGATGGCCGCTTTCTCGCCCCCGGGCTGCTGCTCCGCTCGGCAAATCTGGCGGAAGCAACCTTGGAAGACCGGAAGGTTCTGCGGGAGAAATATCACCTGGCAAAGATCATTGACCTGAGGACAGGGACGGAACGCAGGGAAAAACCGGATGCAACCATCCCGGAGGTGGATTACGTGCCGATTCCGATTTTTGATGAAAGCGTGGCGGGTATCTCCCACGAAAAGAATCTGCGCAAAGAGCAAGCCCCTGCCGCCATCCCAAAGCTGGAGCTGCTGTACCGCGAAATGGTGGAGCGGGAATCCTGCCGGATCAATCTCGGAAAGGCTGCCAGGTGCGTCATGGAACACGATTTTTCAAAAGGAAGTGTGCTATGGCATTGCACGGAGGGCAAAGACCGGTGCGGACTGCTCAGCGCTGTATTGCTTTCTGCCCTGGGGGTGGAGCGCGGTACGATTCTGGAGGATTATCTGCTGACCAATGAAGTCAATGGACCCAAATCGGATATGTACTATCAGAGAATCCTGGCATCCGGCAAAACCGAGGCGGAGGCAGGGATGATTCGGGATGTTTTCCTGGCGAAGGAGGAATATCTGAACGAGGCTTTTGCCGCCATTGATGCGCAGTATCGGAATACGGACGCTTTCCTGCGGGATGGGCTGGGGATTCCGCAGGAAGTAATTGAGAACTTTCAAAGGCGTGTGCTGTATTGAGTTCTGAATGTTGGGAAACAGGACATTCCGTTTCTGTTTCCGGACGGTTAGCGGGAATAAGGGGCAATACGGTTATGCGCCCCAGGGACTGTCCCTGGGGCGCATAACTGTTTATGGTGCATCTCTTTTCCGTCAAACCATGGGAATCGTTTCAAACTCCTGGCTCAGCAGGTCAAAATAGTAAAGCGTGCCTGTCTCCACAGGCCGTCCAACCAGCAGCTTCACGCAGAGGGAGACTTGCATGGAGGCGCACAGGGCCGGTGTGAAGCTCAATACGCTCTTGTTTTTCAGAGCCGCGCCCTCCGGGTACAGCGTTTCCACCAGATGGTCACCGGGCATGGAGATTGCCGCCTGGGCAACCCAGCCGTTGACCGCGCCGTAGATATAGGGGATGCCTGCCCGGGCGCATTCCTTCGCGAGAAGCCTGCGGCTTTCGATATTGTCCAGTCCGTCCAGCACCGCGTCACAGAACAGGAGCAGCCTGCGGACATTGGCCTCGGTCAGGAAGGCATCCACCGCTTCCACATTTACATCCGGGTTCACGCGGCTGATCCTGGCCGCGGCGGCTTTTGCCTTGCTGACGCCCAGCAGCGGCACCTCGGAAAGCAGCTGCCGGTTCAGATTGGTCGGTTCAAACACGTCTCCATCCACAACCCGGACAGAACCGATGCCCATGCGGGCCAGCATATCAATCAGATACCCGCCCAAACCGCCGCAGCCGACTACCAGCACCCGCATCCCGCGGAGAATGTCACACTCCGCTTCCGTCAGGGCGGGGATATTTCGCTCATATCGGGGATTCATTGTTCAACCGCCTCCCACTGGGGGGAACAGCGCCACAATATCCCCGTCCTTTACAGGCGTTTCCGGCTTTTGATGGAAGCCGTTGACCAGCAGAATGGACACTTCCCCCTGCGGAATGTTCATCCTGTCCAGGATATCCCCGGCGCAGGCAATTCCCTCCGGCGAAAGCAGGGTGATCTTGTCCCGTCCCTGCCGCAGCGTTGCGAAAACACGAACCTCAATCATACGCATTCTCCAATCGTAAAGGAATTGGGGAGGGGGTCGGTGGGAACCCCTCCCCAATTTTCTATCATATCACTTTCCGACGCACTCGTCCAGACCCAGCTTCTTCAGCGTCTCGTCGGTGGGGAAGGCGTTGACCCAGCCCCGGGCCTCGTAATACTGAGGCAGCGTCAGAGGCAGCTGGGAGATCATGCCGGTGGAGGGACCGTTGGCAACGGGCTCCTGCAGCAGACGCTTGGGCAGGCGGTCGTCCTCGGGCTTCATGCCTGCGGCCTTGTTGAACATTCTCTCGATATTGTAGATCCGGTCGCCGATTTCCAGAACCTGCTCCACGGTCCAGCTGGTGCCGGTGGCGGCGTTCAGCAGATCGGTGTACTCCTTGGCGCCCATGGCAAAGGAGGTGAACAGGCAGTGGCCCATGGAGTCGATGACGGCGGTCAGGTCCTGGAAGGTCTTAGCCCAGGCGGCCTTATCGGTGGTGACGGTACGGTCCAGCTGCTCCGGCAGGCCCAGAACCTCGGGGGAGATCATGTAGCCGCGGACATGGCAGCCGCCCCGGTTGGAGGTGGCGTAGGTAATGCCGATGCCCTGAATGGCACGGGCGTCATAGGCGGGCATTTCCTGCTTCTTGACGCTCATGGAAATCTCGGGATGGCCGTAGTGCTCGCACAGACGGGCGGAGCCGGAGCTCATCAGCCAATCCAGTTCGGTCTGAGGATCGCCCATGCGCTTTGTCCACTCCACCAGAGCCTTGGTAGAACCCCACTCCAGCGGCACACCGGCGCACTCCTCTTCCTTGATGTAGCCTCTCTGGTACAGCTCCATGGCAGCGGCGATGGTGCAGGGCACGGAAATGGCATCCAGACCGTACTCGTTGCAGAGCATGTTGCACTCGTCGATGATGTTCAGGTCATTGTTGCCGCAGTTGCCGCCGTAGGCCCACAGAGGCTCGTACTCGGGACCGCCCACCACCTTGCCGCCCACGTTGACCACACGGCCGCAGGCGATGGGGCAGCGGTGGCAGGCGCTGGGCTTGACCAGATATTTCTCCGCCAGGGTCTCACCGGAGATGTCCTCGCCCTTATCGTAGTAGCTCTCCTGCCAGTTCTTGGTGGGGAAGGCGCCGATGTTGTTGACGATGTTCACCAGAACGGCGGTGCCCAGCTGACGCAGACCCGCGCCGGTGACGGGGTTGGCCTTGATCACATCCATGGCGTTCTTGGTAGCGACTTTCAGGGCGTCGATGTCCGCGATGTTGTCCAGATTCTTCCGGGTGGCCTTGACCACAATGGCCTTCAGCTTCTTGCTGCCCATGACGGCGCCCACACCGGAGCGGCCGGCGGCCCGGTCCTTGTCGTTCATGATGGCGGCCAGCAGCACCTTCTTCTCACCGGCAGGGCCGATGTTCAGAACGGAAGCGTCCGCACCGTGCTTGGCCTTCAGCTTCTCGTCCATGGCTTCGCTCATGACGCCCAAATACTCCCGGGCATCCAGCAGCTCGATCTTGTTGTCAACGATGCTGATGTAGGTCCACTCGGGGGCTTCGCCCTCCACGATGATGGCGTCCCAGCCGGCGTACTTCAGCTTGGCGCCCCAAATGCCGCCGGAGTTGGAGCAGGCGATCATGCCAGTCAGGGGGGATTTGGTGACCACCATGTAACGGCCGGTGGAGGGAGCCGCCGCGCCGGTCATGGGGCCGGTGATGTAGATCAGCTTGTTCTCGGGGGACAGGGGGTCCACGGTGGCAACGCCCTCGTCGTAGAGCATCTTGGTGCCGAGGCCCCGGCCGCCGATGAACTTGTGTGCCAGCTCCAGATCCAGAGGCTCGACCTTAATCTCGCCGGTGGTCAGGTTGATGCGGGCAATTTTCTCGTAATATGCGCCAGCCATATGTCATACCTCCATAAAGATTCCTGTTTTGATGGGTTTCTGTTTCCTAGATATCTATATTATATCGGAAATGAGGTTTGCTTCAAGCGGGCGGAAGCATTTCCGCGTGAAACTGCACGAAACCGTTTCATTTCATACGAAGATATTTTTGCACTTTCGAAAAGCCTGCGCGAAATGATACGAAAATGCACGATTTTACATAAATAACTCCCGTCCACGGGTCTTGTGAAACGGCGAAAACCAGAGTATAATACCATTGATATAAAACTCAAAATGCTTATCGACTTAACTCAGCAAGCCACAACATCTTGAAAAGGTCCGATTT
>JBJEYY010000224.1:0-6824 GCA_051887095.1 Faecousia sp.
GGACTGGTTCGCAATGACAGAAAATTTGAAACGTATAGTGTAAACAACAATTTATGTACTTACTGAGTGAAACGGATCAGCATAACGCAAATCATGGAACCGGGCAACTGTGGGGAATGGGGGACAGAGAATGGACAAATCAGACAAGAGAAGATACCTCTATGCCATGCTGGCAGGGTTTGGCTCCATCAGCTTGAGTGTGGTGCTGTTTTTTATCCTGTACGGCATGAAGAATATTTCCGATGCGCTGAAAACCCTGTGCGATATTCTGTCCCCCTTTATCTACGGCGGGGTGATGGCCTATCTGCTCAGGCCCCTTTGCAATCATTACGAAACCTTTTTCCGGGAGCTGCTTCCCGGGAAGGCCAAGCGGGCGGCGGGGGCCGTGGCGGTGGGATTGAGTCTTGTTACGGGACTTTTGATTGTCTATGCGCTGATTATCATGATCGCTCCCCAGCTCTATGAAAGCATAAAATCCATTTGGGAAACCCTTCCGGGGAAAATAAACCAGCTGATTGACTGGCTGACCCGCACCTTCGGCGAGGATGAGGTGCTGCTGCGCTACATGGAATCGGCTTATCAGACGCTGTATACCCAGCTGGATCAGTGGGCCAGGGAGACCCTGGTGCCCAGCATCTCCAATCTGGTCAGCGGCGTGGGCATGAGTGTTTGGAGGGTGCTTCTGTTTCTGAAGAATCTGCTGATTGGCCTGATTGTAGCGGTGTACCTGCTGGCCAGCAGAAAGAAATTCAAACGGCAGAGCGTGCTGATTCTGCGCAGCGCCCTGAAGCCCAGGTGGGCCGAGCTTGTGCTGCAGGAAATCGCCTTTGTGGATAAGATGTTCGGCGGCTTCATCGATGGGAAGATTATGGACTCCGCCATTATGGGCGTGCTGTGCTACATCGGCTGCATTATTTTCCGGTTCCCCAATGCGCTGCTGATCAGTGCCATTGTGGGCATTACCAATGTGATTCCGTTCTTCGGTCCCTTTATCGGCGCGATTCCTTCGGTGCTGCTGATTCTGATGGAGAGCCCCATTAAGGCGCTGTGGTTCGCGGTGTTTATTCTGGCGCTGCAGCAGCTGGACGGAAATGTGATCGGTCCCAAAATTCTGGGGGACCGGACAGGGCTTTCCAGCTTCTGGGTGCTCTTCTCCATTATCCTGTTCGGCGGACTGTGGGGTCTTGTGGGCATGGTGGTCTGTGTCCCGCTGTTCGCGGTGATCTACGACATCATCAAAAAGCTGGTTCAGCGTGGCCTGGAGAAAAATGGAATGCAGGAAGCCTGGGAACAGTACAAAGCGGATTATCCGGATGATTTGCCGGAGAAGCATACCCGCGGGTGAGAGATTGATTTTTTAAATGGCCGCCGTCGCACGAGACGACGGCCATTTTGGATCTGGTAATTTCCATGCCGGTGTGCTATACTGAAGAAAAATGTTGGAGGGGGAATGGATGTGCAGCTGCTGTACATGCTGGAAAAAATCCGGATGCCGGCACTGGACGAGCTGATGCTGGCGGTTACCAGGCTGGGGGAAGAAACCGCCTTCCTGGCGGCGGCGCTGATCGTGTTCTGGTGCGTGGACAAGCGGAAGGGCTATTATGTGATGGCGGTTGGCTTCGCGGGTACCATTATCAGTCAATTCCTGAAGCTTCTGTGCCGGGTGCCCAGACCCTGGGTACTGGACCCCAATTTCTCCATTGTGGAGCGGGCAAGGGCGGCTGCCGACGGGTACAGCTTCCCCAGCGGCCACTCCCAAAGCGCGGTGGGAACCTTCGGAGCCATTGCCGTCACAACGAAAAACAGGTGGGTGAAGGGCTGCTGTATCGCCGTGTGCGTGCTGGTGCCCCTGTCCAGAATGTATCTGGGGGTTCATACGCCTGCCGATACCCTGGTAGGCTCCGGTTTGTCGCTGGTGCTGCTGTGGCTGCTCTACCGGTGGATGATGGATCGGGAGGATTCCATGAAAATCCTGATTCCGGTGCTCACGCTGATGTCCGTGGGTATGCTGGTGTATACCACCTGCTGGAGTTTTCCGGAGGATGTGGACGCAGCCAATCTTCAGTCCGGGATTAAGAACGCCTACACGCTGCTGGGGTGTATGCTGGGCATCGGGGTTGTGTATCCTGTAGAGAAGAAATATGTGAAATTCTCCACGGAAGCGGTTTGGTGGGCCCAGATTTTGAAGGTGGTTCTGGGCCTGGCGGTGGTGCTTGCGGTGAAGGAAGGGCTTCGCGCTCCCTTGGATTGGCTCTTTGGTGGACATTTCGCGGCGAGGTCGGCTCGCTATTTCCTGGTGGTGCTGACGGTGGGAATCCTGTGGCCCCTGAGTTTTGGGTGGTTCTCCCGGTTGGGCAGAAAATCTGGTGTACAAAGGACGGATTCTTCAACATGAATTACGCGGAAATCAAAAACTGCGACATTGCCAACGGGCCCGGGGTTCGGGTAAGTCTGTTTGTTTCGGGCTGCACCCACCACTGCCCGGGGTGCTTCAACGAAGTGGCCTGGGATTTTGACTACGGAAAGCCCTTCACGGAGGAAACCATCCGGGAAATTCTGGATATGCTGAAGCCCGGGTATATCCGGGGGCTGACCCTGCTGGGCGGGGAGCCCTTTGAACCCCAAAATCAGGGGCCTGTGTTGGAGCTGCTGAGGCGGCTTAAAAAGGAATACCCCCAGAAGACCATCTGGGCCTTTTCCGGATACCTGTTTGACCGGGATATTCTGTCCGGAAGGCTGGGGGACTGGGAGATTACCCGGGAATACCTGAGCTATCTGGACGTGCTGGTGGACGGCCCCTTTGTGGAAGCCAAGAAAAACCTGTCCCTGCGCTTCCGGGGGTCGGAAAACCAGAGATTGATTGACGTAAAAGCATCCCTTGCCTCCGGAACGGTTGTGCCCTGGGAGGATTGGCAAGGGGATAGAAAGGGAATGATCTGATGGAAAAGATTTCTGTAAAGCTGCTTCGTCCCGGCGCCCGGGTTCCGACCTACGGCACGGAAGCTTCTGCCGGAGCGGATCTGTACGCGTGTATGCAGGATAAGGTGGAGGTTGGCCCGGGACAGAGCGCCATGATCCCCACGGGGATTGCCATGGAAATCCCTAAGGGCTATGCGGGCCTGGTGTTTGCCAGGAGCAGCATGGGCGCCAAGCGGGGACTGGCTCCCGCCAACAAGGTGGGCGTGATTGACAGCGACTACCGGGGAGAGATTCGGGTGGTGCTCCACAACCACAGCGGGGAGCCCCAGAGCATCGAGCCCGGCGAGCGGGTGGCGCAGCTTCTGATTGTTCCCGTGTTCACTCCGGGGTTCCAGGAGGCGAAAAAGCTGTCCGATACGGGCCGTGGCGCGGGCGGATTTGGCTCCACCGGGAAATAACTGGCGGTTTTGATAAAATTTCCGGGAATTTTTGAAGGATTTTATTCATATATTGTCACTGTACATTTCCCCACAGATTTCCTATAATAGAATTGTTCCCGTTTGGGTATCCTGATGAGAAGATAGTAGGAGAATATTATGGAGATTGTGCGTGCCATTATCCAGCTGCTGGGCGGCCTGGCTATGTTCCTGTACGGCATCGAGGTTATGGGCGATGGCCTGAAGAACAGTTCCGGCGCGGCGCTGAAGCGTGTTTTGGAGAAAGTCACCGGCAATGTGCTGATGGGAATCCTCACCGGCGCGCTGGTCACGGCTGTGATCCAGAGCTCCACGGCTACCATTGTGCTTACCGTCGCGCTGATCGGCGCGGGGGTGCTGACCCTAAAGCAGGCGGTTTCCATCGTCATGGGCGCCAACATCGGCACCACCATCACCGCGCAGATTATCCGCCTGTCCTCCATTGAGGCGGGGGACAACTGGCTGCTCATGCTGTTTGATACCGATACCCTGGCTCCCGTGGCCTTGGTGGTGGGAATCATTCTGCTGATGTTTGTAAAAACAAAATCCTCCAAAACCATCGGAGATATTTTTGTCGGTTTCGGCGTTCTGTTTGTGGGACTGAATCTCATGACCAGCGGCGTGGAGCCGCTGATCGGAACCAACGCCTTCGCGGGCTTCCTCGGGATCCTGGAGAACCCTATCCTGGGCATTCTGGTGGGCCTGGGACTCACGGTGATCGTCCAGAGTTCCTCCGCAACGGTAGGTATGCTCCAGACGGTGGCGGCGGTTCCGGGGTCCGGGATCACCTTTGCCATGGCATACCCCGTGATAATGGGCATCAACCTGGGCACCTGCGTGACAACTGCCATGGTTTGCTCCATTGGCACTTCCAAGGACGCCAAGAGAACCGGTGCGGTGCATATTCTGTTCAATACCATCGGCACGGTACTGTTTATGGTGGTGATGTCCATCATGCAGGCCAATTCCGTATTCGGTGCGGACTACTGGACAAGAAGCGTGGACAGCGGTGTTATCGCCAATTTCCAGACGGTGTTCAATCTGCTGACAGCTGTGGCCCTGGTGCCCTTTACCAATGTGCTGGTGAAAATATCCATGGCCATAGTCCGGGACGACAAACCCCGCCTTCAGCGCCACCCGGAGCTGCATACCCTGGACGAGAAGCTGTATATCTCTCCTGCGGTGGCAGTTTCCGAGGCGACCAAGGCTGTTGCTGCCATGGGCATGATTGCGAAAACCAATTTTGAGCGCAGCTGCAGCGTGCTGATCGAGTACAGCGATGCTCCTCTGGCGGATATCAACGCGGACGAGGACTGCCTGGATCAGTTCGCTGATGTTTCCGACAGGTTCCTGATCGGCCTGAGCAAGGCTGTAGAAACGGAGCAGGAGGACCGGCAGTTGGATATGCTGATGCAGACGGTCCCCAATTTCGAGCGTATCGGCGACTATGCCACCAACCTGGTGGAGCTTGCGGAGCGGATCCATGGAGAGGAAACCGGCTTCTCGGACATGGCCAAGAAGGAGTTGGAGCTGATCTGTGCCGCTGTCAACGAAATCCTCACAGTCACCGTAGATGCTTTCGGCTGCAATGACAACGAGGCGGCAAAGGCCATCGAGCCGTTGGAAGAGACCATTGACGATATGGTGATGATCCTCCGGGACCGGCATACCAAGCGGCTGAAGAAGGGCACCTGCTCGGTGGGCAGCGGCCTGGTATTTATGGAGTCGCTGACCTATCTGGAGCGTGCCGCCGACCAGTGCTCCTCCATTGCCGTAATGATGCTGGCCCGGAACAATGAGGCCATCCTCCACAACCACTATGAGTACCTGCGGGAAATCCACGCCGGCAACGACGAGGCCTACCGCCGGGAGAAAAACCGCCGCCGGGAGCAGTATATCACTCCCTTGCAGGATATGCAGGCCTGAGGCTGGGAGCGCTTTCCAAAGAATCAATACTACAACGGGCATCCGGGACAGAGAACTGTACCGGATGCCCGTCTTAATAATTTGAAGGAAATGCGCAGCCTGATATATACAGGCGGATTCTATTTGAGCGGAAATTTAGGAAACGGTTTCATATCCAGTTCCATTCGTTTATGGGAATTTCGTACCGCCATAGCCTCCTCCTCGGTGACGGTTCTCCCTTCTTTTCCGGCCTGAACGCGACCCCAGTACAGCGTATAGGGGTCCCGGACGATTTTTTCGATGGGTTCCGCGCCGTTTTCGGTGCAGCGGTAATACTGCCAGTACTCCCCGCGGTCGCCATCCTCCAGAAAGTCCAGGGTTTCCTCCAGAATACCGCCCTCACAGACGTAGGCAAAGGTTCCCATATTCATATCCCATAGCTCCCCATCCCGAATGGAGTGGATGCGAAGAATCGGATACGAAGTCCCGTCTGCTTTGAAGGCTTCTTCCCGGGTAATCAGTTCGTCTATGCCATCCCCGTTGACATCCATCAGGGTATATTCGTAATTCGCCGCATTGTCATACCGGTCCAGCTTGTAGGCAATGTATTGTGCGTAGGGATCGGTGTAATATGTATGCACATCCTCCTGCCCGAATTTCTTCAGGGGGAACCAGTTTATGTCGATCCTGGTATAGGAATTCAAAATTTCCTGGGCTTCTTCCTGGGTGATTGGCTGTTTGCTTTCTGTGCCCACCCCATCTGTCAGAATCAAATACCAAACATCGTCGGCAGTGTCATGGGTTACACCGGTAAGAAAGACTGCGGATTCTGCATTTGCCTGATAGAAGTAATGCTGGTACATGCCAAAATCTTCACACCAGACCTCAAAGACGTTCCCTTCGCATGGCCGAAAGCGTCCAATAAAAACCCCGGTATTGGTTAGATCAAAATACTTGTAGGATTGCAGGGACAGCAGCGTAATGGGTTCCTGACTTTCCACCGGAATCACATTGCCATTCTCGTCATATTCCGTGGGAACATAGAAGCTGTATTCCCCCACCTTCAAATCCTGCATTCTCAGAACATAGACGATCGTGCAGCCCACCAGCAGGAGCATCAGCGCAATCACAGCCGCAATCAACCACGCCTTCCGCATAGATAACCGTTTGATCTGCGCTTTCTGCTTCCCCTGACGGAATTCCTCCGCACTGATCACATAGGAATCCTTTACGCTTCCAAAGCCAACCAGCAAATCCATTGCTTTCATACATATCCCTCCTCGCTGAGCTTCTTTCGCAGTTTCCCACGCAGCCGATGGAGCATGGAAGTCACCTTGCTCTGGCTGAAACCGGAAACCTCAGAAATGGTCTGAATGGAATCCAGATACCAGTACCGGCACAGGAACACATTCCGCTCTGTCTCCGGCAGGGACAACAGAAATTGATTGAGAACCCTTGTTAATTTTTTTTGTGCTTATCGGCTTAAGTCAGCAAGCCGGCAAATTGGTGTTTGAAACGTAAAAA
>JBJEYY010000225.1:0-6822 GCA_051887095.1 Faecousia sp.
AGTGCGCACACTGGCGTGGCAATCCCCCGGTTGAATGGAACCGGGTAACGATTACCGCCAAAATTCGTAAGGTTTCCCCACTCAGCAGGGCGATTGTCGATACATTTTACCTCTAACCGGGGGATTGCCACACCGGACACGGCCGGGAGGACCGGGCTGCGGAGCTGGTGGCCTTTGTGGAGGCGGAGACTGCGGAAATTTCCGGAAGAACCGCGGGAATTGCCCCTGAGGATCAGCCCGGGGTGTACATCTGCGGACTGGGTAACTGGGGCACTACCAACCATCTGATGACGGCCCAGAACTACGTTTCCTTTGAAATCGCCAACGTGCGCAATGTGGTTACGGGGCTTTCCGCCCCCGGCATCCAGCCCATCGAGGAGGAGAAGTTTATCTCCCTGGGGGAGGATATGGATATTCTGATTATGGATGCCGCCGCCGTGAAGAACATCGCGCCCCTTTACAAGGAGGACCCCGGGATGTTCGACACCTGCAAGGCCTGGCGGGAGGGCGAGGTCTATCTGGAGATGGCCTACAACGCCTACTACACCAACTACGAAATTGCCCTGCTGAACACCTGGTTTGTGGCCAAGACCGTGTACCCGGAGCTGTTCGCGGACATCGACCTGACGGAGAAGACAAACGAGGTGACCAAGGTGTTCCTGGGACAGGAGCTGGCGGAGAAGATTTTCGCCTGCCCCTCCAGCTTCGGCGGCTACCAGAAGATGGACACGGCCAGCTTCTTCGGCTGAGGATGTGTTATGGAGAAAAAGGATGTCATCGAATTCTTTGACCGCTGCGCTCCTACCTGGGATGCTGAAATGGTGAAGAGCGACAAAATCATCAACGCAATTCTGGACAATGCGGAAATCGGCCCGGGGATGGACATTCTGGATGTGGCCTGCGGCACCGGGGTGATGTTTCCCTATTATTTGGAGCGTGGGGCCGCATCGGTAACAGGTGTGGATATCTCCTCGAAAATGGCCCAAATCGCCGGGGAGAAGTACGCCGGAAACGGCGCTGTGCAGGTGATTTGCGGGGATGTGGAGGAAATCTCCTTTGACCGGAAGTTTGATGCGGTGGTTGTCTATAACGCATTTCCCCACTTCCCGGAGCCCAAGCGGCTGATTAAGACTCTGGCCTCCCTTCTGAAGGAGGGGGGCAGGCTCACCGTGGCCCATGGGGCCAGCCGGGAGACCATCGACGGCCACCATCAGGGCAGTGCCAGCGCCGTATCCAACGGGCTCATGAGCGCTGAGAGCCTGAAAGCTCTGTTCGCCCCCTGGCTTCAGGTGGAGGTGGTGATCTCCAATGACCGGATGTACCAGGTCAGCGGCGTGAAGCGGGAGAACAACGGGCATACCCATACCCATGGAGGCTTTGCGCATACCCATGCGCACGGCGAGGACGTACATACCCATTCCCATGCCGAAGAGGGGCAGGGAACCCCGATGGAGGAGCTGCTGGCCTTGATGAAATTCATGGTCAACCACAACGATGCCCACGCCCAGGAGCTGGCAGAGCTGGCCGACCAGCTTCAAACCGCCGGAAAGCGCCGGGCCTACCAGCGGATTATGGATGCGGTGGCGGATTTTGACATGGCCAACGCCCAGCTGGACGCGGTACTGCGGGAGCTGAGCGGGGAAGCAGAATAAGAAACGAAAACGATCAGAAGTGTCTGGGCTTCTGATCGTTTTCCACGTTTGCGGGTTTTGCAGTTATGGAAGAAAAATAGTTGTTTACACTACACGTTTCAAATTTCCTGTCATTCCGAGCCAGTGCTCACACTGGCGTGGGAATCCCCCGGTAAAATGGGGAAACGTAACGAAAAGCGGCCTAAAACCTTGGGGGATTGCCACACCAGTGTGCGCACTGGTTCGCAATGACAGCACTTATTTGGTGCACTAAACAACAATTTATCTTTTTTGGATTTTCAAAAAGTGTTTTGTGTTTTCTGCTCGTACTATAGATAACGACCAAAGAAAGAAGGTGGAAGCGGATGCGGGAGGAGGCTATGGCGCGTGCCATTGGGGACCGGGACGAGGAGGCCCTGGGCCTGGTGATGGAGAAATACGCCCATCTGCTGTGGCCCATCGCGGCGGCAGTGCTGAAAAATGTGGGCAGCGACCAGGATGTGGAGGAATGCGTGGCGGATGCCTTTATCTATCTGTGGGAGCATCCCGGCAATTTCGATCCCAGCAGGGGAAAGCTGAAAACCTTGCTGTGCATTCTGACCCGCTCCCGGGCCATTGATCGGTACCGGGACTTGAACCGCAGAAACACGCTTCCTCTGGAGGAGGCGCTGTGCGGCGGCGGGCTGTGCAACCAGGAAGCACTTGAGGAAGCGGAAACCCGTGCCGAGCTGCGGCAGCTGCTTCAGTCGCTGGGGGAGGCCGCGGAGGAAGTGGAGCAGGCTAAGAATGCCTTGGGCCTGGAAAAGGAAGAATTGGAGGACACCAAGGCAGAGCTGGACAGTACCCAGGAGACGCTGGAGGCCAGGCAGCTGGAGGCGGAAGCGCTTCTGCAGGAACTGCTGGCCAAGGGAAGAGAGCTGGAAGGGCTTTGGGAGGAGTACGAAGCCCGGGGAGAGGAATTCATGCGGGAGATTGCCGCGAAGCAGGTAGAGTACGATGCGGCAAAGCAGGCGGAGTGGGAGCAGTACATGGCGACCTATGTGCCGCCCACTACCCAGGCTCCCCAGGATACCGGTAATCAAGGCAATACGACCACAGGGGGCGCAGCTGCCTCCAACCCCGGTTCTTCTGTCTGGCTGGTTCCATGCAGCTATACCATGCTTACCAGTCCCTTCGGAAACCGAAAGGCCCCGCTGGCGGGGGCTTCTACATACCACCAGGGGGTGGACCTGGCCGCACCCAGGGGGACGCCGGTCCGGGCCTCCCGGGCGGGAATTGTGACCGTTGCGGGGTACAGCAATTCCGCAGGAAACTATGTTCAGATCAATCACCAGGACGGATTTTCCTCGATCTATATGCACCTGGATACCTACTGCGTGTCCGCGGGTCAGGTGGTCAGCGGAGGACAGCAGCTCGGCACCGTGGGCACCACCGGAATCTCCAAGGGGTATCATCTGCATTTCGGGATTTCCTACAACGGGGCTTATGTGAATCCTTGTAGTTATGTAAATCTAAGCTGATACAGGGGTTCAGGACAGAATGCCAGACACCATTCGATTAATTGTTGTTTAGAGTAAAAAACGCTGTCATTGCGAGCCAGTGCGCACACTGGCGTGGCAATCCCCCAAGGATTTAGGGCGGTTTTCGCTCCGTTTCCCCATTTTCCAGGGGATTGCCACACCAGCGTGCGCGCTGGTTCGCAATGACACAAAACTTGAAACGTGTATTGTAAACAACAATTTGTATCCTCAAACAGAGCATGAAAAAGGGCGTGCCGCAGGGGATTTTGCGGCACGCATGATCTGTTTGGTTATTTTTCCGGGGGGAGGAAGTTTTCGAAAATGGGAATCCAGCCTTCCTGGGTGGCTTCGGCAAACTCCTGGGGGGTGCGCAGGGTCCAACTGACGCCCTGGATGCCCCAGAGGCGGCGGCAGAGGAAATTGCTCAGCGTTTTCCGGGTGGAATAGTCGTAAGCTATGAAGTCCGGCCGGGTGCGGAAGTTCAGCATGTTTTTTGCCAGCACAAATTTCAGAAGGAAGGGGAGGGAGCTCTTCCCCTTGAGGTAGTTTTCGGACAGCTGTCCCCGGATGATGTCCGGGCGGTGCTTTCGGAGCCAGTCAATGCACCGGGGGTCAAAGGACTCCATGCACCAGGGGCCGGAGTAGCCCTCCATGGCGGCCACGGCGGCCTCGCAGAGCGCCGCGTAATTGTCCCCATCGGGCTTCAGCTCGATAATCAGGGGGGCCTTCCCGGCAAAAAGCTCCAGAACCTGGGGGAACAGGGGGATTACTTCCTCCGTCCCTTCCAGAGGGTACTCCGACAGCTGGGCGGAGGAAAGCTGCTCCACCTTGCCGGGCTTGCCGGTGGTGCGCTCCAGCTTGGAGTCGTGGATTACCGCGAGACCTCCGTCCGTCAGCAGGTGCAGGTCCAGCTCAATGCCGAAGCCGGCCTCCAGAGCCGCCCGGAAGGCCGCCATGCTGTTTTCCGGCACGCAGGGAGTATGGAGTCCCCGGTGGGCATAACGCCAGCGGCAAAGCTCGCTAAGCCCTGGGTGACCGGTTCTGCCCCGGAGGGACAGAAGGTATGCAAGCAACAGTACAATCAGAATTCCGATGACCACGATCATGGTTTAATCCTCCACATCGTAGGCTTCCAGCCCTTTCTTTACCTCTACCCGGTTGTCCCCGTGTAGGACAAAGCCCATGGTGACGAAGGAGGCAAACACGAAGATTGCCGCATAGGGGAAGAGCGCCTTATAATCCACATGGTTCATGAACCACCCGGCCACGATGGGGGTCATGATCTGGGCGGACATGGAGAAGCTATAGTAGAGGCCTGTGAACTTGCCCACCTCGCTGCCCCTGCACATCTCCACCACCATGGGCAGACTGTTGACGTTGATGGCCGCCCAGGCGATGCCCACCAGCACGAACAGAACATACAGCACCGGGCTGAAGGAGCTGCTTACCAGGGTGTAGGCGAAGGCGGCAAAGAAGCTGCCGCTGAGAAGCAATGTGCCGAAACGGATGGTTTTCCGGCGGCCGATGCGGCTGGCCACGCTGCCTACGGGGATGTAGCTGACGATGGCCCCTGCCGTGGCGATGGTGAGGCAGGTGTTGGCCTGGCCCAGGCTCATGTTCCAGGTGTTCTGGGCGTAGACCGAGAACCAGGTGGTGACGCCGTTGTAGCCGATGAACCACAATGCGATGGAGCACAGCAGGAAGCTGAGGCTGCGCTTGACGTCCTTGGGGAGCACCTCACCGTTTTCCGTGGTCTGGGTCAGGTTATCCTCGGGGTGAGCCTGCTCATAGCGCTGCTGCTGGGCCACCAGCTTGGGCTCGTTGACAAA
Source organism: Faecousia sp. (assembly GCA_051887095.1). Lineage (GTDB taxonomy): Bacteria > Bacillota > Clostridia > Oscillospirales > Oscillospiraceae > Faecousia. The sequence goes on from JBJEYY010000225.1 coordinate 4,981, forward strand.
CACCATCACGATGGCCAGAGCTGCCAGCATAATGCCGCCTACGATGGCGAACAGGGGAAGATAGCTGATGTAGTGGTCGCTCTTGGTCTTGTACAGGAAGGTGGTGACCAGCAAATAGAGGATGCCGCCCACCGCGCCCATCAGGTTGATGATGGCGTTGGCCTTGGACCGCAGGGGCTTGGGGGTGACATCGGGCATCAGGGCCACGGCGGGGCTGCGGTAGGTGCCCATGGCAATCAGCAGCAGGCCCAGCACGGCGATGAAGGCTGCCAGCTTTCCGGGTGCGGGGGAGGTGTGGAAGCTGTCCGCCAGCAGGGGGAGCCCCAGCATCAGCACCACGGCACTGAGGGTACCCGCCAGAATGAAGGGACGGCGGCGGCCCAGGCGGGACTTACACCGGTCGGAGATTCCGCCGAAGAGCGGCAGCAGGAACAATGCCAGCACATTGTCCGCCGCCATAATGACGCCGGAGAGAGTTTCGTTCATGTGGAAGGTGTTGGTGAGGATCAGCGGGATCAGGTTGTCGTACATCTGCCAGAAAGCGCAGATGGACAAAAACGCGAAGCCGATCAGGATGGTGCGTTTGGTGTTCAGTTTCATCAGATTGCCTCCGTTCAAAAGTGTTCGGTCAGTGAAGCGGTAAATTGTAGTTTACAGTAGCGCCTCAAGTTTTCTGTCATTGCGAACCAGTCCGCAGACTGGTGTGGCAATCCCCCGGTTAGAGGGAAAATGTACCGACAAGTGCTCGGAAGAGTTGGAACCGCTGCGATTTTTGGTGGTAATCGTTACCTGGTTCCTTTCAACCGGGGGATTGCCACACCAGCGTGCGCGCTGGTTCGCAATGACACTTCTTTTTCTGTGCGCTAAACAACAATTTATCGGATTATCGGATCGGTGGGGTGGGTGTTTTTTGGTCAGTCCCAGTCGGTCAGGAGGACCTGCTGGAACTCGAACCAATCCCGGGTCAGGTCCAGTACCATGTCCCAGGCACCCTCCTCCAGGAAGCGGTGGGAGGCTCCCGGAATGATGACCAGGCGGGAATCCTCGTTGAGGGCACGGAAACCCCGGATGTTCTCCTGGGAGATGAAATCGTCCTTTTCTCCATGGAGAATCAGCATGGGAATGGGCTGGGGGGCGAATACGGAATTCTCCTCCAGCTCCCGGTAGAACCGGTAGGTGACGGTAAGAGGCCGGGTGTAGTGAATGGGATAAGTATCCATAGAACGCAGAGTTTCCCGGGAGATGCCCAGCATAGAAAGCAGAGTTTTGTGCATCATCACGGAGGGGGTCTGTACCACCAACCGCAGTCTGCCGGGCAGCTCCATCAGCTGGGGAAGGGCCAGAAGCGTGACATAGGCACCGAAGCCGGTGGCAAAAACGCACAAGTCCTCTACCTGAGGAAACAGCGCTTTCCCCCGGCGGGCCACGGTCGTCAGGGTTCGGATACAGTTCTCCAGGGTGAAGAAGCCGGTGTCCAGGGGGCTTTCTCCATGGGCGGGAAAATTAAAGCGGAGGCTGGCGGAGGAGAACAGCACCATTTCCTCAGCCAGGGAGACCTGGATGGGGTCGGCCATGCTGCCGCAGAAGCCGTGGACCCCCAGGACCAGGCGCTGGACATCTCCGGAGTCCGGGGCGGACACAATGCACGGAATTTGAAGCTCCCCTTCGGAAAGGACAAATCGATTTTCCATAGTGTTCCTCGTTTCTGCTGATCGGCGGGAATGCCATGGGATTCCGCCTTTTTTGACTATTGTAGCCTTTTGAGACGCACATTGCAAGATGTTTTGTAAATTGTTGTTTACACTACACGTTCCAAATGTTCTGTCATTGCGAACCAGTCCG
>JBJEYY010000226.1:0-6742 GCA_051887095.1 Faecousia sp.
TAAAACCTTGGGGGATTGCCACACCAGTGTGCGCACTGGTTCGCAATGACAGCATGTTCTGTTACGCTAAACAACAAATTAAACTCCTCTCCTTCCGGCGCTATTTAAGCAATTGTTCACCACTTCACCGGGATAATGTGGTAGAATGGGCGCAATCTATAGACGTCAAAAGGAGGCAGTCAGCATGGGAAGGCATATTTTTCTGTGGACGGCAGTCATAGTCGCTCTGGTTTGCGCGCTGGCGGTGTCCGGGGTGTTCTTTCTGACGGTTTGGAACTCCGCAGCGCCTCCCCAGACAGTAGTTTCCGAAGCCGAAACCGAAGCCACTTCCCCGCCCACAACGCAAACACAAGCGCCCCCGGACTGGCGGCGGCTGCTGGTGAACCCCTGGAACCCCCTTCCTGAGGATTATCAGGTGGAGCTGGCCGACCTGGGAGATGACTTCTTCATTGACCAGCGGGTGCAGCCCGCCCTGACGCAAATGCTGGAAGCCGCTCGTCAGGAGGGCATGGAGCTTGTGGTGCGCTCCGCCTTCCGAACCCGCGAAACCCAGCAGGCCCTTTACGACAATAAGGTGAAACGGCTGATTGACCAGGGCTGGTCCCCGGAGGAGGCCCCGGCAGAGGCCGCGAAATGGGTAGCCCGCCCCGGAACCAGTGAACACGAAGCCGGACTGGCCCTGGACATCGTGGCAGCGGATTTTCGCGACCTCACCGCCGCCCAGGCCGACACCACCCAGCAGCAGTGGCTCATGGCCAACGCCCACCGGTTCGGCTTTATCCTCCGCTACCCCGAAGAAAAACAGGAAATCACCGGCATCGGCTACGAACCCTGGCACTACCGCTACGTAGGCCCGGAGGCCGCGGAGCGGATTTATGCCGGAAACCTCTGTCTGGAGGAGTATCTGGACGCTTCATGAAAATGAACACCTTCTCCGGCAAAGCCCGTCCACCCGGGAGGATACAATCGTGGAATTCCCTCAAAACAGTAAGACAGCCCCCGCTGTCTTACTGTTTTTTTGCCTCCGCGACTGCTTCCACTCCACAAACCAAGCCGACAAATTGGTGTTTGTAGGGATGCGTCCCAAATTACCTGTCATTGCGAACCAGTCCGCAGACTGGTGTGGCAATCCCCCGGTTAGAGGGGAAATGTATCGAATAATTCCCAAAAAGCGGGGATTGTTGCGTTTTTTGGCGGTAATCGTTACCTGGTTCCTTTCAGCCGGGGGATTGCCACGCCAGTGTGCGCACTGGCTCGCAATGACAGAAAATTTGAAACGTGTATCGTAAACAACAATTTTTCTTCCTCCCGCATCTTTCCCTTTCTAACAAAACCGTTAGATTCCCGCAGAATCCCGTTAGAACGTTTCCGCTTCCTCCATGGTACAATGGGCCTCAGAAAGGCCGGTGATTAACATGAATCCATTACTGGAAATCAAAAACGTAACCAAATACTATGGCAGCGGCGAAGCGGTATCCAGGGCCCTTTCCGGGGTCAGCTTCTGCATGGAGCGGGGGGAATTTACCGCCATCATGGGGGCCTCCGGCTCGGGCAAGAGCACCCTGCTGAATGTCATCGCCACCATCGACCGCCCCAGCGCCGGGGAAATTCTCCTGGAGGGGCGAAACCTTGCCGAAATGAAGGAGCGGGAGCTGGCTGCCTTCCGCCGGGACCGGCTGGGCTTCATCTTCCAGGAGTACAACCTGCTGGACACCCTGACGGTGGAGGAGAACATTGTCCTGCCCCTGAACCTGCGGAAAACCCCTGCCGCAGAAACCCGGCAGCGGCTGAGGGAGGTTTCCGCCTCCCTGGAAATTGCCGATCAGCTGGCCAAATTCCCCAGGCAGCTCTCCGGAGGTCAGCGGCAGCGGGCCGCCTGCGCCCGGGCGCTGATTACAGACCCCGCCCTGATCCTGGCCGACGAGCCCACCGGGGCCCTGGACAGCGCCAATTCCAGGGGGCTGATGCGGACCTTCACCCGGATGAACCGGGACTTAGGCTCCACCATATTGATGGTGACCCATGACGCGGTGGTGGGCTCCTACGCCTCCCGGGTGCTGTTTCTGAAGGACGGAAAAATATGGAACGAGCTGTACCGGGGCAGCCGGGACCGGGGAGCCATGTACCGGGAGATTCTGGACGTGTTCGCCGTGCTGGGGGGTGAGGCGGATGTTCGCTAAGCTGGCCCTTCGGAATGTGCGGCGGCAGATCCGGGGCTACCTGATCTACTTTGTCACCGTGGCCCTCAGCATGGCGCTGCTGTTTGCCGTGAACAACCTCAGCTACAGCAGCCGGATTCGGCAGCTCAGCGAGATTTCCTCGGATGTGCGCAGTATGTTCAACATGGTCACGGTGCTGGCCTGTCTGGTGACAGCCCTGGTGCTCAGCTACGCCACCGGGTTTATGCTGAAGCTGCGGAAGAAGGAATTCGGAATGTATCTGACCCTGGGCATGACCCGGCGGAACATTCGGACCCTCTTCACCTGCGAAACCGGCATCCTCAGCGGCCTGGCCATGGCCCTGGGGATGGGGGCGGGGCTGGTGATTTACCAGCTCCTGGCGGCGCTGTTCGCGTACATTATGGAATTCCCCTTTGCCGTATCCGGCTACTCCGGGGCAGGGACGCTGCTGACCCTGGCCGTGGGCGGGGGGCTGTTCCTGCTATCCACCCTGGCCTCCCTGCGGTATTTGAAGAAGGTCACGGTTTCGGAGCTTCTCCGGGAGGAAGTGGCGGAAAAAAGCGAAAAACATCCTCTGCTCTGGGGTTTTTTGTCCCTGGCCGCCCTGGCGGGCCTCATCGCGTGTCTGGCGATTACCTACCAAAGCCTGATGGCAGCCTTCCGGGGGCAGGATGGAGTCATCCTGCTGGCCTGGCTGGCAGCGGACCTCGTCATGATCTTCCTGGCCCATTTCACCCTTTCCCGTACCCTGGCGGGACTGCTGCTGCGAAGCCAGCGCATCAAAAGCAGGGGCACCAATACCGTGGTGCTGCGAAGCCTCTCCGGGAAGATGACCGTGAATTCCCTGCTCATCGGAGCCCTGGCGACCCTTCTCTGCTTCGCGGTGGTGATGTGCAACGTATCCTTCGGGGAAAAGATTTTTGAGGAACACGCCATTGCCAAGGATTGCCCCTACGATGTGATGCTGATGCGCGATGCCTCCAAAACCGAGGGCTTCTCCCCGGAGGAGGGAGAACGCATCCTCGCGGAATACAGCCCCCTTACTTCCCGGATCGACTTTTCCCTCTATTCCGCCGGGGAAACCACCCTCTGCAGCAATGTTCTGGGTTGGGAGCTAATGGGCTGGAAGGATTTATTTATGCCCCTGAGCCGGTTCAACACGCTTCTCACCGACTGCGGCTATGACCCGGTCACCCTGGAAAACCAATACCTGCTGGTCACCGACGTCCAGGGAATCCGGGACGTGGATTTCTCCGGCCGGACTGTGACGCTGAACGGAAAGGGCTATTCCTGGGCCGGAAGCCATTCCGATTTCCCGGACTTTGCCCGGAGGGCCTGGATGTATTTTGTGGTTCCGGATGAAGCGGTGGACGGGATGCCGATTTCCCACATCTGCGCCGCCTACACCCTGGAAAACCACCGGCCCGACGTCCAGGCCATGCTGCAGGCGCTGACCTACTCCATGGACACCCCCGACGGCCCAGAGGAGCGCTGCGACTACGCGTTTCAGGAATACACCCGTCTGTACGGCATGGCCACTGCCGGGACGCTGATTATCGGCACCCTCTACGTTTCCACCGTATTCGTGTGCATGGCCCTGGCCATCCTCTCCCTGAAAACCCTGTCCACCCTGGACGAGGAGCGCCGGCGCTTCGCCGTGCTCTACCGGCTGGGGGCGGATGAAAAAATGCAGCGCTCCGCCCTGCTGAGGCAGATTGGCGCCTTCTTCCTGATGCCCTTCCTGCTTCCCATGCTGGCCACCGTGCCCCTGGGGCTGATCTTCGGAAAGGTCTACGAAATCTGGGGCTTTCAGAACCTGGGCAGCGGGAAAGCCATGGAAACGGCGGTGCTGATCTCCACCGTGGCCGCCGGGGTATACGCCCTGTACTTCTTCATCACCTACCGCATCGCCTGCGGCCATGTCCTCTGCCGCAGCGGTGACACTTCAGAAAACAGATGACCGCTTTTCTTTTTGTAAAACGGATTGTCTTTTCCCAGCGGTTCGATAAATTGTTGGCGACCTCTAGAAACTACTTTTTGAGATTTTGGGCGAGAGATTTTGTTCCAACAAAAGTATCGGAAATTCCGGAATACTTGGTGTATTGCGGACTTTTCGATACGCATTGTTGGGGCAAAAGATCCGTCCAAAACCCAAAAGGGTAGTTTTTAGAGGTGCCCCTGTTGTTTGTCGCGCCCAAAAAACGCTGTCATTGCGAACCAGCGCGCACGCTGGTGTGGCAATCCCCCAAGGATTTAGGGCCGTTCTCTTTCCGTTTCCCCATTTTACCGGGGGATTGCCACACCAGTCTGAGGACTGGTTCGCAATGACAGATAATTTGAAACGCGCATCTGCAAACAACAATTTGTCGTTCTGCTGTTTTCGACTGCAGGCCATATATGACAGGACCCCCCGGGCAGCTGCCCGGGGGGTCTTTCGGCGCTCAGTAGCCGGGATTCTCATTTTTGACGAAGGTGTGGGCCTTTTCTTCCCCCCGCAGCACTCTCAGACCACCCAGGGCCAGGGAGAGCATCTCGTCCTCACCGGGATAGATCACCACAGGGGCGATGAACTCCACCCGCTTCCGGATGTAGTCGGTGATGTATTGGGAATAGGCAATGCCGCCGGTCAGCAAAATCGCGTCCACCCGGCCGCAGACATAGGGGGCGCATTTGGCGATGTTCTTGGCGATGTTCAATGCCATGGCATCGTAAATGAGCCTGGCATGTTCATCCCCTTCGGCAATCCGCCGCTCCACCTCCCGGCCGTCGGTGGTGCCCAGATGGGCCACCAGACCGCCTTTTCGTTTCACCAGCTTCATCATGGAATTGTAGTCATTGCCCTCTTCGTAGCACATCTTGATGATGTCAAACATGGGCAGGCCACCGGCCCGCTCGGGCGAGAAGGGCCCCTCCTCATCGTTGATGAAGTCCACAATCCTGCCCCCGTGGTGCAGATTCACGGAGATTCCGCCGCCCATGTGGGCGACAATCACGGTGATGTCCCCATAGGCCTTCCCCTGCTCCCTGGCGTAGCGCATGGCCGCGGCCCGGGTGTTCAGGTTGTGGCCCATGCCCTTGCGGCGCAGGATGGGCAGGCCCGTGATTTTGTTGATGGGGTCCAGCTCGTCCACGGTGATGCCGTCGTAGATGTAGGCGGGTATGCCGTACTCCACGCTGAGGGTCCGGGCAATCATGGCCCCCACGTTGGAGGCGTGCTCATTCTGGGGCCGGTTTTTCAGCTGCCAGACCATGTCGTCGTTGACCTCGTAGGCCCCCGCCTGGATGGGGGTCAGCAGCCCGCCCCGGGACACAATTCCCGTCAGGCTGGAAAGCGGGATGTCATGGCTTTCCAGGGCCTTCACAATCAGCTCCTTGCGGAACTCGTACTGCTCGGCAACATGGTCAAAGGGAGCCAGCTCCTGGGGGGTATGGACGATGGACTGGGCAAATACGCTCTTCTCGTCCTCGAAAACCGCGATTTTCGTGGAGGTGGAGCCGGGGTTGATAATCAGAAGTCTTTCCATAGCTGGCTCCTTACTCGGCGGCGGCGGTGGCCAGCACGATGGACAGATACTTCTCCTCGGGGCTGGAGCCGCGGCTGGTCATGACGATGGGACACTTCGCCCCCACGATGAAGCCTGCCATTTTGGCCCCGGCGGTGACGGTGAGCATCTTGCCCATGATATTGCCCGCGTGGATGTTGGGCGCCACCAACACGTCCGCGTCCCCGGCCACAGGGCTGTCGTAGCCCTTGAAGTCGGCAATTTCCCGGCTCATGGCGCAGTCGTAGGAGATGGGGCCCTCCACATAGCAGCCGGTGATCTCCCCCCGCCGGTTCATCTGCTTCAGCAGGTCTGCCTCCACGGTTTCGGGCATCTTGGGGTTGACCTTTTCGATGCAGGCCAGGACCCCCACCTTCACCTCGTCGTAGCCCATGGCCCGCAGCGCGCCCACGGTGTTGTCGATGATGGCCTTCTTCTGCTCCAGGGTGGGATAGGGCACCATGCCGCCGTCCACGGCAACCAGCAGCTTGTGGTAATTGGGAATCTGGAAGGCGGTGAAGTGGCTCATGACCCCACCCTTGCCCAGGCCGGTTTCCTTGTTGACCACGGGCCGCAGCAGCACGTTGGTATCCAGCTTGCCCTTCATCAAAAGGTCTGCCTTGCCTTCCCGAACCAGGCTGACAGCAAAGCTTGCGGCCTGCGCGATATCGGGCACATCATAGATATCCTCCGCAGGAACGGTTTCCCCGAAATGCTCCAGGGCCGCGTCGATGATGGCCTTGTCGCCCACCAGGATGGGCCGGACAATGCCCTCGGCGCGGGCATGGAGCACAGCCTCGATGGTGTGCTCGTCCCCGGCGGCAGCCACCGCCATCCGGGCGGCATTGGGCCGGGCTTTCTGCTTGGCGATCAATTCGTCAAAATTTCTGTAAATCATGGCCTTTGCTCCTTTTTCTACCGTTGCAATTTTGCAAAAGGCGGTATATAATGATCTTGTAAATTATAAAATGTGCTTATCGGCTTAAGTCAGCAAGCCGACAAATTGGTGTTTGAAACGTA
>JBJEYY010000227.1:0-6734 GCA_051887095.1 Faecousia sp.
TGGTTCGCAATGACAGGTAATCTGCAGCGCACCCTTTCAAACAACAATTTACCGTAGCGCACGGTTGAATCAGGCGCCCAGTTCGGCTTGCAGGGCGGCGTCCTTCTGGAGGACCTTGGCGGCGTCGGCCTTGCGTTTGGCGTCTAAGCGGGCGGCGAGGGCACTGTCCTCCACGGCCAGAATCTGAGCGGACAACAAGGCGGCATTCACGCCTCCATCAATGGCCACGGTGGCAACGGGGATGCCGGAGGGCATCATCACAGTGGAGAGTAAGGCGTCAATGCCGTCTAAACAATTGGATTTGCAGGGAATACCGATGACGGGAAGGGTGGTGTTGGCGGCGATGGCTCCGGCCAGATGGGCGGCCATGCCCGCCGCGGCAATCAGGACGCCGAAGCCCTGCTCCCGGGCGGATGCGGCAAAATCCCGAGCTTCCTCGGGGGTGCGGTGGGCGGAATATACATGACATTCAAAGGGGATTTCCAGGGATCGCAGGGTGTCCATGGTTTTGCGCAGGATGGGAAGATCACTGTCGCTGCCCATGACGATTCCGACTTTCTTCATGGTTTGCCTCCTTATAAAAATTACCAACAAAAAATGGGCGCACTCACCCCCCAATCGGTGTAAGTGTGCCCAGACGGTCGGCGAAAAAAGCCCCTTACTCCATGTGGTGCTCCACTTATCCGTCAGTCATAAGGGTTCGTTGGTTATGGGGGTATTATAGCATAGGTCGGGCGGAACTTCAATTCGCAGAAAGACTATTTCTGTCAAAAAAAAGGGGGGGATTCCATGTGTATCTTGCCAAATCGATACAAATTCCCCGAAAGCGCGGGGCTTTCGGGGAATTTTGCACCTAATTCGTCAGAAAAGCCGCTGGGCAAGGCCCCGGGACCGAAGCAGGTAATACAGAGCGGTTCCCGGGATCAGCAGCACGACGGCCTCGCCGATCGCGACATACAGGGCGTTCAGGAAGAAGCCTCCGCCGATGTAGACCGTCAGCTCCCAGCCCACCAGGATGGCGTTAAAAAGGGCGGGCAGCAGCAGCCCCAGCAGGGGGAGACCCCGAACGGTCACCTTGCGCAGAAGGTACATTCCCTGGCAGGCAAGGTAGGTGGCCAGGGTGCCCACCAGAAAGTCCAGGGGCAGTGTGGCGGAGTAGGTCAGGTTGAAGAGCAGGCAGCCCAGGGACAATCCGGGAATGGCAGCGGGGGTGAAGAAGCTGAGGACGCACAGCGCTTCACTGAGGCGCATCTGGATGGCCCAGGTGGCAGAGCCGGGGAGAATCAGGTTCTGCAGATGGGTCAGCACGGCGTAGAGGGCCGCAATGATGGCAGCGTGGGCAAGGAAACGGGTACGGTTGGACATGGGAAATCCCTCCTAACAAAAAATGGGCGCAGTACGCGCCCATCCAACAAAAAATGAGCGCAGAGCGCCCATCAAAAAATGGGCGCAAAGCACCCATCCAATTTCCTAGTTTTGTTTACCGACAGGATGGTCACGAACTGTCCTATGCAATTGAGGGGATTATAGCAGGGAACGGGATACTTGTCAAGGGAAGGGAGATAAATTGTTGTTTGAAAGTGTGCGTTGCAAATTACCTGTCATTGCGAACCAGACCGCAGACTGGTGTGGCAATCCCCCGGTTGAAAGGGATCAGGTAACGATTACCACCAAAACCATTACAATCCGCGTTTTTTTCGGGCACTTTTCGGTACATTTCCCCTCTAACCGGGGGATTCCCACGCCAGTGTGCGCACTGGCTCGGAATGACAGGAAACCTTGGGGTGAAGCCGCTAGACAACAATTTATCGGACAGAAGAATTCCGCTCCCTCGGGTGGAGGGAGCGGGAAGGGGGTTACGCAAGATAGATGGCCTTGCAGGCAAGCATGGTTTCGTAGCAGTCCAGCTTGGAAACCAGCTCCATGGGGGCGTGCATACTCAGGACGGGGACACCCGCGTCCACAGTGACGATGTTCCGGTTGGCCATGTAGGCGGCCACGGTGCCGCCGCCGCCCTGATCCACCTTGCCCAGGGTGGCAATCTGCCAGATCACATCATTTTTTTCAAAGGTGGTGCGAATGTGGCTCATGGCTTCGGCAGAGGCGTCGGAGCAGCCGCCCTTGCCACGGGAGCCGGTGTACTTGCAGATGGAGATGCCGTAGTTCAGCTTGGCATTGTTGCGCAGGTCGCAGGTCTCGGGGAAGTTGGGATCGTAGGCGTTGGACACGTCGGCGCTGAGGCAGAAGGAGGCGGCGAAGCAATCCTCCAGCTTTACGCCCTGGGCGTCGCAGAGCGTTCCCATGAAGTGCTCGAAGTAGTGGCTCTGCATACCGGAAATGCCCACGGAGCCGATCTCCTCCTTGTCCGCCAGGATGCAGACAGCGGTTTTGGCGGGGGAGTCGATTGCGAAGAGGGAATACAGCTCGGCGAAGGCGCAGACCCGGTCGTCATGGCCGTAGGCACCCAGCAGGCTCCGGTCCAGGCCCACCTCCCGGCAGGGCCCCGCGGGGACGATGGTCAGCTCCGCGCTTAGGAAGTCGCTCTCCACAAGGCCGTACTTTTCGTTCAGCAGCTTCATCATGTGCAGCTTCACGAGATCGCTTCCTTCGCCCTCCAGAGGCTCGGTGCCCAGCAGTACATTCAGCTGCTCGCCCGCAATGACCTGGGCAGCGGTTTTCTGCATCTGGTCGGCGGACAGGTGGACCAGAAGGTCCGTGACCATGAGGATGGGATCGGAGGGGTCCTCGCCGATGGTGACGGTAACCCGGGTTCCGTCCTTCCGGCAGACCACGCCGTGGATGGCCATGGGAACGGTGGGCCACTGGTACTTCTTGATGCCGCCGTAGTAGTGGGTCTTGAGGTAGGCAATCTCGGTGTCCTCATAGAGGGGGTTGGGCTTCACGTCCATCCGGGGGGAGTCCACATGAGCGGCGCAGATGTTGGCGCCGCGGGTCAGGGGCTCAGTGCCCACCACCGCCAGGGCAATGGCCTTGTCCCGGTTGTTGTAGTAGATTTTGTCCCCGGGCTTGGCGTCCATGCCTGGAGTAAAGGGCTTGAAGCCCCGCTTCTCTGCCTCGGCCACGGCCCAGGCAGTGGCTTCCCGCTCGGTCTTGCAGGCGTCCATAAACGCCCGGTAGTCCCGGCAGTAGCTTTCCATTTCCTCCCGCTGCTCCACTTTCAGGCGGGTATAGCCGTTCTTGGGAGCGGCCAGCAGGGAAGTACGCAGTTCTTCGGTGGTCATATGTTTTTTCTCCTTTTTCGTGGAATTCTTACTCCATTATACAGTGCTCGCGCAAAAACGCAAGGCACTTTGCCTGGAAATCCGGCAGATTCCCGGTGTTTTCCAGAACATAATCGCAGCGCTCCCGGAACCAGGCGTCGCTGTGCTGGGCATCCAGGCGCTTTTCGGCGTACTCCTTAGGGATACCGTCCCGGACCATGAGCCGAAGGACCCGGTCCTCCCGGGGGGCGGTGACGGCCACGGTCAGGTCACAGAGCTCTGCCAGCCCGCCCTCGAACAGGGCAATGGCGTCGATGGCTGCAAGGGAGGGCCTGGATTCCAGGAGGCGGAGTACCTCCCGCTTTACCGCCGCGTGGGTGATGCGGTTCAGGTCCTGCAATGCCGGAGGATCGGAAAAAACCAGTCGGCCCAGCTCTTTGCGAAGGAGGGTTCCCTCTGCCACAGTGCCGGGGAAGCGGGCCTCGATGCTTTGCAGCAGGCCGGGATCCTCCCGGAGGAGGCGGTGGTAGATTTCATCGCAGTCCAGCACCATGCCGCCCAGGGCCTGAACCTGATTCAGAAGGGTGGTTTTTCCGCAGCCGCTGCCTCCGGTGATGCCGAGAATCATAGCGCTTCCTCCGCATCCACAATATGGAAGGCGGCTGCTTTCTTCAGCCGGTTCTGAACGGCATAGGCAATGCCGCCTCCAGTGGGGCAGCGGGCATAGACCTGGTGAATGGCCGGGTCGTCCAGCTCCCGCAGGGCGGCGAAGAGGCCGGCAGACAACGTGGATACATCGGCTTCCCGGCCGTAGGGGAGGGGGTTCAGTTCCTCATACAGGGGCAGTTCCTCCTCAAAGCACAGCACCCGGTCGCCGGGGGTGAAGTGGGCGCGGATATAGGCGGCGGCTTTCTCCCGGGAGCCGGAGACGATAATCACCGGCTCGGAGGGGGCGTAGTGGCGGTATTTCATGCCGGGGGCCTTCACCACGGCATCCTTGTCAATCTGGGCGGTGACGGCCTTGTCCACCACCAGATCTCCCAGCAGGGAGGTGAGCTCCTCGGGGGTGACACCGCCGGGACGGAGCAGCCGGGGACGTTTTTCGGTGAGGTCCACAATGGTGGACTCCACGCCCACCCGGCAGGGGCCACCGTCCACCACGGCGGCGATTCTCCCATCGTGGTCGTGGAGGACGTGCTGGGCGGTGGTCGTGGAGGGCTTGCCGGAAATATTGGCGGAGGGGGCGGCGATGGGGACACCGGACAGGCGGATAATCTCCCGGGTGACGGCGCTGTCGGGGCAGCGGACGGCCACGGTGGAGAGCCCCGCGGTGGTGCGCTTGGGAACGATGTCCCGGGCGGGCAGCACCATAGTCAGAGGGCCCGGCCAGAAGGCTTCGGCGAGAAGGTACGCGGATTTGGGAATACTGTGGCAGAACTTTTCCATATCCTCCGCCTGAGCCACATGGAGGATCAGGGGATTGTCCTGGGGACGGCCCTTGGCCTGAAAAATCTTTGCTACGGCCTCCTCGTTGAGGCCGTCGGCCCCCAGGCCGTAGACCGTTTCCGTGGGGATGGCCACCAGCTCCCCACGGCGGATCAGGTCTGCCGCAATGGCGGGGGTGCCGGGGGCAGAGGCGGAGAGGTATTGGGTAAGCATAGAATACACCTCGATGGAAAGGGTTAGGGAGGTAAATTGTTGTTTAGCGCACCAAAAAGCGCTGTCATTGCGAGCCAGTGCGCACACTGGCGTGGCAATCCCCAAAGGTTTTAGGGCCGTTTTCGTTCCGTTTCCCCATTTTACCAGGGGATTGCCACACCACTTAAGCGGACTGGTTCGCAATGACAGAAAACTTGGAACGTGTAATGTAAACAACAATTTATCGGAAAAACGGGGAAAAGGGAACCGGGCAGCTGCCAAGCAGCTGCCCGGGGTGGTTCGGGGGTATTACACGGTGGGCTGGTTGGCTGCCTCGATGATCTTGATGAACTTCTCGGGAACCAGGGAAGCGCCGCCGATGAGGCCGCCGTCGATGTCGGGCTGGGCCAGCAGCTCGTAGGCGTTCTTCTCGTTCATGGAGCCGCCGTACAGGATGGAGATGGCCCGGGCATTCTTGGAGGAGTAGAGCTTGCGCACCACGGTGCGGATGCTCTCACAGACTTCCTCGGCCTGCTCGGGGGTAGCGGTACGGCCGGTGCCGATGGCCCAGATGGGCTCGTAGGCGATGATGACCTTGCGGATCTTGTCCTCGGACACGCCGGCCAGGCCCAGCTTGATCTGCATGGTGATCCACTCGGTGGTGATGCCGGCTTCCCGCTGCTCCAGGGTCTCGCCGCAGCACATGATGGGGATCAGACCGGCTTCCAGAGCGGCCAGAACCTTGGCATTGACATCGGCATCGGTCTCGCCCATGGCGCGGCGCTCGCTGTGGCCGATGATCACGTACTTACAGCCGACATCCACCAGCATGTTGGTGGCAATTTCACCGGTATAAGCACCGGAGGGGTTGGCGTTGCAGTTCTCGGCTCCGATGCCTACCCGGGTCTCCCGCATGGCGCGGACGGCGGCGGGGATGCAGACGGCGGGAACACACAGAGCCACGTCACACCAGCGGCCCTTGGGCATCAGGGACTTCAGCTGGGTCATAAACTCCTTGGTCTCGGAGGGGGTCTTGTTCATTTTCCAGTTGCCGACGATGACGGTCTTGCGATACTTTCTGTTCATAACGAATCTCCTTCTATGTGCACATCGGATTCGATGCGATATTACAATTTTAGAGTGGTCTCAGATGGGCCCGAACGGAGGAACCTTTGCCCTCCGTTCGGGCGGGAGGATGTACTTACTTGTCCTGCAGGCAGGCAATGCCGGGCAGCTCCAGGCCTTCCAGGAACTCCAGGGAAGCGCCGCCGCCGGTGGAAATGTGGGTGATCTTGTCGGCAAAGCCCAGCTGCTCGCAGGCAGCCGCGGAGTCGCCGCCGCCCACGATGGTGATGGCTTCGGACTCGGCCAGAGCCTGGGCCACGGCGATGGTGCCCTTGGCCAGGGTGGGATTCTCAAACACGCCCATGGGGCCGTTCCACACCACGGTCTTGGCAGCCTTGGCGGCAGCGGCGAACTCGGCCTGAGCCTTGGGTCCGATGTCCAGGCCCATCTTGCCGGCGGGGATGGAAGCGGAGTCCACCACCTGGGTGGCAATCTCGGCGTCAATGGGGTTGGGGAAGGAATCGGCAACCACGGTGTCCACAGGCAGCAGCAGCTTCACGCCCTTGGCCGCGGCCTTGGCCATCATGTCCTTGCAGTAGTCCAACTTCTCGTTGTCCACCAGGGAGGAGCCCACGCTGCAGCCCTGGGCGGCCAGGAAGGTGAAGGCCATGCCACCGCCGATGATCAGGGTGTCCACCTTCTCCAGAAGGTTATTGATGACGTTCAGCTTGTCGGAAACCTTGGCGCCGCCCAAAATGGCGACGAAGGGACGCTCGGGATTGGCCAGGGCCTTGCCCATGATGGAAACTT
>JBJEYY010000228.1:0-6720 GCA_051887095.1 Faecousia sp.
CTCTTTTCATCCTTCCCTTTTCCTGTGAATCAGCAGCTCCGCAGCGGTTCCTGCTCCAATATACACGAGCCAAAACAGTCCAAAGAAAGTCCTTGACCCAACCAGAACGGGATAGGGCGCCACAGAGCCCCCCACCAAAATATTGTACAGCATGGACATGGGCAGAAAGGACAGCACCCAAACATTGATGCTCCAAAAGGATCGTTTCGCCCGTGGCCTGGAAGCCTCCTCAGAAACCTTCATCCCAATCCCGAAGCTCATACAGCCAATCACATACAGGACCAACCCCACAGCCGTAGCAGCGGCGGTCTGTTCTTCGTACCAAACCATAGACGCAAGAATCAACCCCACACAATTGAACGCCGTTCCAATGATGGAGAAAATTGCCGCATCGGGCTTTTTATTTTCGGGAACGGCTTCCTCAGGAGTCGGTTCAATTCCCTTCAGCAGGTAATCCGTGGTCACTTCGAAAAAGTCGCTGAGCAGCAGCACCTTCTCAACATCCGGCGTAGACTGTTCACTTTCCCATTTGGACACCGCCTGGCGGGAAACTCCGATCCTGTCCGCCAGCTCCTCCTGGGAGATTCCCCTTGCCTTACGCAGCTGCTGAATTCTGTCCGCGATGTTCATATCACGCACCTCCAGAATAAATTTGTGCCCTCATTTTACCCCAAACTCCGGTTGCGGTTCCACCAGCCCTCCCTGGAAGCTTGTCAACCAGGAGTTGCCCACTCCGAAAAAATGTTCCCGGGGAGGAATACCGCCTCGGGAGCGTGAAAACGAAATTTACAGCTGATCCTGAACCAGGGACAGCGCCGCCTCGTCCGCCACCAGGACGAAATCCGGATGGAGCTGCAGAATGGAGCCGGGAGCCTGGGGCTTGATGGGTCCGAAGAAGCAGTCCTTCACGGCCTGCGCCTTTGCGGCTCCGTTGACCACCAGCAGCACCCGCTTGGCCTTCATAATGGAGCCGATGCCCATGGTGTAGGCATGGGTGGGCACATCCTCCCGCTTGGCAAAGAACCGGGCGTTGGCATCGATGGTGGAAGCGGTAAGCTCTACCTTGTTGGTACCCTTGACGAAAGCGTCGGCAGGCTCGTTGAAGCCGATATGGCCGTTGGGGCCCAGGCCCAGCAGCTGCAGGTCTGCCCCGCCCAGCGCGTCAATCACCGCGTCATACCGGGCGCACTCCCCCACAGCATCCGGGTTCATGCCATTGGGGATGTTGCAGTTTGCCTGGTCGATGTTCACATGGTCAAACAGGTTGCTGCGCATGAAGTAGGCATAGCTCTGATCATGATCCTTGGTCAGACCCACGTACTCATCCAGATTCACAGTTTTCACCTGGGAGAAATCCAGTTCTCCCGCGTTGTATTTGGCAATCAGTTCCTTATATGTACCCACAGGGCTGCTGCCTGTTGCCAGACCCAGAACACAGTCAGGCTTCAGTTGAATCTGGGCGGCAATGATGTTGGCCGCTTTCCGGCTCACATCGCTGTAATCCTTAGCTCGGATCAGTCTCATAATGGGATCCCCTTTCAATTATATGGTTCTATATTGATATCGTGTCGCATGGTTTATCCGGTAGCATTATAGCATTCTTTTTTCGTTCTGTACAGCCCTTTTCCGTAAATTGTGGGAATGCATTTCCGGTCATCCTCCATTAATCTGGTATTATTTTTCAGAATGATTTTGGCACTATATTTATTACCTGTTGATGCTATAATAGCCCCAATCTGAATGAGGAGGCTCTGTTATGAAAAGCAAACAAACCCTTACTCTTGCTATGGCTGCCCTGTTCGCGGCGCTGTGCTACATCGGTTTCTCCTATTTCCGCATCGATATCCCGGTTGGAACCGAGAAAACCGCCTTCCACCTGGGCAATGTTTTCTGCGTTCTGGCTGCCCTGTTTATCGGCGGTTTCTGGGGTGGAATGTCCGGCGCGGTGGGCATGACCATTGCCGACCTGACCACGGGCTACGTCACCTCGGCTCCCAAGACCTTCCTGCTGAAGCTGTGCATCGGCCTGGTTGCCGGGTTTGTAGCCCACAAGGTGTTCCATATCAGCCGTGAAGAGGATCGTAAGGTTCCCTTGCCTGTGGCCACCGTGCTTTCCTGCACCGCCGGTATGGCCTTCAATGTGGTAGCCGATCCCGTGGTGGGATACTTCTACAAGACCTATATCCTGGGTGTTCCCCAGGAGGCCGCCGCCATCTGGGCCAAGATGGGCGCCGTAACCACTCTGGTCAACGCTGTGGTTGCAGTGATCGTCGCCTCCATCTTCTATCTGGCTCTCCGCCCTGCCCTGAAGCACTCCAAGCTGCTCCCCACCGTGTGACACCGTCGCCGCCCACTCGGGCGGCGATTTTTTTCATCCTTCATGGAATATTAACATCTGCATTTCCCGCTATGCTATAATAAACGCACCAAAATCATCCATCAAGGAGGAACTGTCATGTCATTGCAAAGCCTTCTTTTTAACCTGAACGCCGGTCGTTCAGACAGAAAACGGGACGCCACCATCCCCCTGCCCCAGGGCATCACCGAATGCCGGAATATCTCCTACGGCCCCAACGGTAAGTGGAATCTGCTGGATGTCTACTATCCCGATGGGACTTCCGAGCCCCTGCCCACCATCGTCAGCATCCACGGCGGCGGCTTCGTCTACGGCAGCAAGGAAATCTACCGTCGCTACGGCATGGATATGGCCCGGCGGGGCTTTGCCTTTGTGAACTTCAACTACCGTCTTGCCCCCAAGTGGAAGTTCCCCACGCCTCTGTTTGACACCAACGCTGTGCTGGAATGGGTCCGGGTGAACGCGGCGCGGTATCACCTGGATCCCCAGCGAATCATCCTCCTGGGTGACTCCGCGGGCGCACAGCTCACCAGTCAGTATGCCGCCATCCACACCAACCCCGCTTACGCTTCCCTCTTCGACCTGAATCCCGCTAAAGTTCATATCTGCGCCGTGGGCTTAAACTGCGGCATGTACAATGTGGACTCTTGGCTGCAGACCCCCCGAAAAGGCCTTCCCCTGGACTACCTGGGCAAGGACCTTTCCCCCACCGATCCCCGGCTGCAGGTCCTGGATGCCGTCACGGACAAGTATCCCCCGGCCTTCATCACCACCTCCTGCAACGATTTCCTCCGGGAGAATGCCGAGCCCATGTATGACTTCCTCACCGCCAAGGGAATTCCCTGCGCGTGGAAATGCTACGGCAAGCCGGAGCAGGAAGAGGTGGGCCATGTGTTCCATGTAAACATCGCCCTTCCGGAAGCCACGGCCTGCAATGACGACAGCGCCGCCTTCTTCCGCCGCTTCGTATAACCGAAATCCCCCCTCCCCCGGAGGCCGCCCCGCCTCCGGGGGATTTTTTTTTGAAGGAGGATCAACGGAGGGATAAATCGTTGTTTACAGGTGTGCGCCAAATTAAACGCTGTCATTGCGAGCCAGTGCGCACACTGGTTCGCAATGACAGCGTTTTTCATGGCAATGACAACTTCTTTTTTAAGTACGCGAAACAAAAGAAATTCTTAAACATTTCCAACCTTGACAACCCGCTGTTCCTCCACTATACTAACTGTACTAGGACAACTAGTACAGTTAGGAGGGATTCTATGATTCATCTGGACTACCGGGATGCCCGTCCCATATACATCCAGATCATCGACGGTCTGAAGGAGCAGATTTGCACCGGAATTCTGCCCCACGGACAAAAGCTCCCCAGTGTCCGGGAGCTGGCATCCCAGCTGGCCATCAACCCGAATACCATCCAGCGTGCCTACCGGCAGCTGGAGATGGAGGGCTGGATCGCCACGGTTCCCGGGAAGGGCTGCTTTGTCTGCGGAAGCGACGCCCGGAATCGGGAGCTGGAGCGGTGGTTCTCCGCTTTCGACGAAGCGGC
Organism: Faecousia sp.; assembly: GCA_051887095.1. GTDB lineage: Bacteria > Bacillota > Clostridia > Oscillospirales > Oscillospiraceae > Faecousia. The sequence continues at coordinate 3,906 of JBJEYY010000228.1, forward strand.
TTCCGCATTGATGGCCCTGGGCGTAGCCAAAGAGAGCCTGAAAGACCGAATCGGCCAAGGAGGAAAAAACAATGCTTGAACTGAGCCACATTACCAAAACCTTCTCCGGGTTCAAGGCCCTGGATAACCTGAGCCTGCAGGTTCCCACAGGCGCTGTCTACGGTCTGGTGGGCCCCAACGGCGCCGGGAAATCCACCGCCATCCGCCACCTCACCGGGGTCTACCGCCCGGACAGCGGAGAAGCCGCCCTGGACGGCAATCCCATTTACGAAAACCCCGACGCCAAGCGGCGGATCGCCTCCATTCCGGACGAGGTGTTCTACTTCCCTTCCGCCAGCTTGGAGGATATGCGTGTGTTCTATCGGGGACTTTACCCCTCTTTTGATGACAAGCTCTTTGGGGAACTGTACGATGTCTTTCAGCTCCCCAGGAAGAGCCCCATCCGCAGGTTCTCCAAGGGTATGCAGAAACAGGCTGCCTTCCACCTGGCCCTCAGTGCCCGGCCGGAGGTGCTGATCCTGGACGAGCCCGTGGACGGCCTGGACCCCATTATGCGCCGCCAGGTCATGAGCCTGCTGCTGGGCAGTGTGGCCGAGCATTCCATGACCGTTCTGATCTCCTCTCACAACCTGCGGGAGCTGGAGGATGTGTGTGACCATGTGGGTATTATGGATCACGGGAAGATGCTGCTGGAAAGGAGTCTCGCGGATATGCAGGGCCTGACCCACAAGCTCCAGATTGTAGGGAACATTCCCCAGGGCCTGGAGGTGCTCCACGAATCCTGCTCCGGCAGGCTGAAAACCCTCATTGTCCGGGGCCAGGTCAAAGAGGTAAGCGCAAGGGCGGCAGCGGCAAAGCCGGACTATTTCGACGTGCTGCCCCTTTCTCTGGAGGAAATCTTTATCTATGAATTGGGAGGTGTCCAGGATGCGGTCAAGAACATCCTTCTTTAACAAACAGCTCTACCGGAAGAATCTCACCCGGTTCGCCCCGGTGTTCCTGCTCTATATTCTGTGCCTCTTCATGGGGCTTCTCATCATGTACCAGGATGACCGGGATATGGTCCGCAGCTTCTGGTTCGCCTCCCGGGTGGCGGAGAGCATCCAGGTTATGGTGGTGGTGAACCTGCTGTTCGGCCCTCTGATGGCCATGCTGCTCTTCGGGGACCTCTTCAACTCCAGGCTGTGCATGGGGCTGCACGCCATGCCGGTGCGGCGGGAGACCATCTTTGTGACGGGTGTCCTTTCGGGCCTAACCTTTTCCCTGGTTCCCACCGGCCTCTTGGCCCTGGCCTGTATCCCACTGCTGAATGCCACCTGCGTTATAAATGCCTGGGCAATTGCCCTGTGGTGGTTCCTTGCGGCAAATCTCCAGTTTCTTGCCTTCTTCGGCATCGCGGTGTTTTGCGTATTCCTTACCGGAAACCGGGCAGCCATGCTGGCAATCTATGCTCTGCTGAACTGCGGGGCCTACCTGATCCACGCGGCTCTGAACGCCATTTATGTTCCCATGCTCTACGGTGTGGTTTTGACCGGGGCAATTCCCAATCTGCTGACCCCCTGTTCCATGACCGGACTGAGCCTTGTGGAGGTTGAAAATTATAATGAACTGCTGCAAAGATTTCCGGACAAGAATTTTATTGCGGCCTTCCAGATTCATGGAGACAATGTGACCCGCCTTGCTGTCTGGGCAGCAGTGGGCCTGCTCCTGCTGGCAGCTTCCCTGCTCCTCTACCGCCGCCGCCACTTAGAGTGCGCCGGGGACGCGGTGGCCGTCCGGGTGCTTCATCCCGTGTTCCAGGTTTGCTGCTCCATCTCCGCCGCGGTGCTGGCTGTGCTGGCCATGACCGCGTTCTTTGGCTACCGCATCTCCTCCCGGCCCGGTATGGGCTACCTCTTCCTGGCCTTCGGACTGGCGGTTGGTTGGTTCGGCGGAAGAATGTTCCTGGCCCGGAGCACCCGGGTCTTTGGCGGAAAGAGCTTCCTTGGCTTCGGCATTCTGGCTGCCGTCCTGGCTCTCAGCATTGCGGCGACAAAATTCGACATCCTTGGCATCGACGATTGGAAGCCCCAGCCGGAAAAGCTCCAATCCGTCACCATCGAATCCGGGGGGTATACTTTGGAAGTCACCGACGAATCGGAAATGCGGCAGCTTCTGACGCTCCAGGAAATGGCCCTGGAGGACCGGGTGCAGAACACCGGTTCCTATCCCCGGGCATACATAGAATCCTCCCCGGAGGGGCTCCGGAATGCGGATATTTCCGGGGAAGGCTTCTACTACGGAGAAGGAGGTTACGATCAGGACGAGCCGCATCTTCGAGCCTATACTGTAACCCTTACATTCCGGATGAAGAGCAGCCGTACCGTGGTTCGCCGCTATCCCGTCTGGGTCTCCCTGGAGGAGGGAGATATTATTCGGGAGTTCCTCAGCCGCTGGGAGGTGGTGTGGGAGAGCGCGAATTACGGCGACACCCCCTTCGACCCGGATCACGCGCTTCAGATTCTTTTCGAATGCATGGATAAGGAAACAGAACGGGCCCTGAGCCCTCAGGATGCCGCCTCCTTCCTGGAAGCCATTCGCTTGGACTGTGACGAACGCACCATGATGCAGCAGACGTATTTCCACGACGGATATTTTACGCTGCAAGACGGCACAAAAAGGCAGTGCGTCTATTTCTCCCTGTGGGATACAACCACCGGCGCAGCCCAGCTGGCCATCTACCCGGACAGCCGCCACACCCTGCAATGGCTCTCCGACCACGGCTACGAATTCTACGAGGAACTCAATACCACCTACTCCGGCGTCAAATTCGGAT
>JBJEYY010000229.1:0-6533 GCA_051887095.1 Faecousia sp.
ACTGGTTCGCAATGACAGGTAATTTGCAACGCACCCTTTCAAACAACAATTTGTCTGTCTTGTAGGCGGCGGTTGATTGAAAACAGCCCTGCGGAAAGGGTTCCGCAGGGCTGCAAAGGATGGAGATGGTGGGAATTGGCAGAAATCAGTACATCTTCGCGCCAGCGGGAATGTGGTTGTCCAGCATCAGCAGGTGCAGCTTTTCCTCGCCCTCTTCGTGGTGGACAGCGGAAATCAGCATACCGCAGGACTCGATGCCCATCATGGGTCTGGGGGGGCAGGTTGGTGATGGCCACGCAGGTCTTGCCAACCAGCTCTTCAGGCTCATAGTAGGCGTGAATACCGCTCAAAATGGTGCGTTCTACGCCTGTTCCATCGTCCAGAGTGAACTTTAACAGCTTCTTGGACTTCTTCACAGCCTCGCAGGCCAGCACCTTGACGGCGCGGAAATCGGACTTACTAAAGTCTCAAAGTCAACGAAATCGGCAAACAGAGGCTCGATTTCTACCTTGGAGAAGTCGATAACTTCTTCCTTGACCGCAGGAGCGGAAACGGGAGTATTTTCACGCTTTCTCATAATATACCGTGTCCAGTTCTTCATAGTCGGCTGTCAAAGAATCCTTCTTCCGTTTTTGTATCATGCGCAGACATTCGTTGATCAAAATTCTATAAAACCAGGTCTTGATTGCACCAGTATTCCGGATGCTTTCAAAGGCTTCCAGCGCCTTGCACACGGCATTCTGAACGGCATCCAGCGCATCCTCCTGATTTTTGGTATAACTGTATGCCAGCCTATAAAAGCGGTTTTGATTCTCCAGAATATACTGTACCAGTTGCTCATAAAGCACTTTGTTCACGGAAGGCATCCTCCTTTCTTTTTGCTCTCACTATATAGATTCTCCGGCATAGGGAAAAGTTTCAGATACTTGGAAAATTTTTGCATTAAGGGAAGCCGGCACAATGACTTCGCCGCTACTGTACAATAAATCAGCAGTATGGTCAACAGGCAATCCCGGCGCAGAAAAGACATGCGTTGGATTCCATATTCTTTCAAAAATGCCTCGACTCTGAACGCGAGCCGAGGCATCTTGTAGAATCTTTATTTGGGGTTCTGTGTCTCCAGCACAAGCTGGATACCCACCTGCACGCCATGCACAAATCCATTCCGTTCATGATCCCGGCAGAGGGCGCAGACCGGATTGATAATCCAGTCCATTTCCCGTAGCGGCATTCCGTTCAATAAACGGTACAACTCACCGAAATCCGCTTTGATTTGGTCATCGTCTATACGGTTCACATCGCCATAAGCCTCGTAGAGTAGAGACAGGATCGATTCACCGTCTCCAAGATTCAGCTTGAGGGATGCCACATAGGTTTCCAGTGCCCGGATATATTCTTCCATATTCATGCATAGATCAGCTCCTCTCGGATGATCTCCTCGGCTCTGGTGCGGATATTGTTCATATGCTGCACCCATGCCATGGGGTCACTGGCTTTCAGTGCTTCCGTGATTCCCTCAGAAATTTTCATCTGATCAATCATCCGCTTCAGCCTGTCCTGTGCCTGCTGGTTCAGATCAGCAAGGTATGTCCACAGTTCGCCGGATAGAAGCAGGCAGTTGTATTGAATCGGTTTATACTCTTTCAGATAGTCCCGGTGCATTCGCCCCCACTTTCCGATGGGACGGGTTTCCTCTGGCAGTGTCAAATTCGGGATATAGTAATCACCCGAACGGATATATTCAAGACCGTCTTTCATTCCCGCACGCTCCTTTCCATATTGCGCTGTTCCCGCAGATATGCCTCAAAAATGCTTCTGCGAATCAGTACCTTTTTACCAATCTTATAAACCGCTCCGGCTTCACGTGCCATACGGGTGACAGGCTTGAGTCCCAGGCGGTAATAATCGCACGCCATGTTGTATGTTACAAAGTCGTGGGTCATAAACTCCACATCTTCATCATCAATCTGGTCGGAAAACATCCATACATTTCCGCTCATTCCGCATCACCCCCATTTCTGTACTTGCTGGTAGCAGGCTCATGGAACCGTTCCAAGTAAGCATCAAAAATATCTCTGTTGATCAAAACGGTGCTGTCAAAGCGGTAGATCGCTTCTGCATCGCTGGCAAGCTCCAGCAGTTTTTTGTGCGACAGACTGTAAATCAGCTCTGCCTGTTGATAGCGGACATACTCTCTGCGCAGCTTCCGCAGCTGTACTGGAACTTCCTTCATGCTTTTGATGGGTTCATAATTGTCTTTCATCGTGGTATCCTCCTAAAATTGATTTGGGTGTGGACAGAAGTTGACCGCATAACGAAAAAAGAGCACTTCTCAGAATTACTCTAAGAAGTGCTCTTTGGTCTGTTCAAACCTGACACCGTATTGCCTGAAATTCACAACGCTTCGTGTTGATGCGTTATTCCTTGGGAATTTGCTGTCAAATTGCTGTCAAAGGGAGGATGACACTACAGAAAACCACACTATATAGTGAATCATTTTTCAAATCAGCACTATATCTTGCGTTTTCTTTAGTCGAGGGGCTTCATCGTGGGGAACAGCAGCACATCCCGGATGGAGGGGGAGTCGGTCAGGAGCATCACCAGGCGATCCACGCCGAAGCCCAGGCCGCCCGTGGGGGGAAGACCGTACTCCAGGGCGTTGATATAGTCGTAGTCCACCTGGGCCTTGGTATCCGGCTCCAGACTGCGGCGGTTGGCCACCTGCTTTTCGAACCGGGCACGCTGGTCGATGGGGTCGTTCAGCTCGGAGAAGGCGTTGCCGAACTCCGTGGCGTTGATGAAATACTCAAACCGCTCGGTGAAGGCGGGATCATCGGGCTTCCGCTTGGCCAGGGGGGAGTTCTCCACGGGGTAGTCGTAGATGAAGGTGGGCTGAATCAGGTTCTCCTCCACAAAGGCGTCGAAGAACTCCGCCAGGATGGCTCCCTTGGTGGGGATTTCAGGAAGCTCCACGTGCTTCTCCTTGGAAATGGCAATGGCCTCCTCGTCGGAATGAATCTGGGCGAAGTCCACGCCGGAATACTTCTTTACGGCCTCCACCATGGTCATCCGCTCCCAGTGGCTCAGGTCGATTTCCTTGCCCTGGTAGGGGATGGTCAGGCTGCCGCAGACCTCCATGGCCACGGTCTTCATCATTTCCTCCACCAGGTCCATCATACCGTGGTAGTCGGTATAGGCCTGGTACAGCTCAATGGAAGTAAACTCCGGGTTGTGCTTGGGGTCCATGCCCTCGTTGCGGAAGATCCGGCCCACCTCGTAGACCCGGTCCATGCCGCCCACGATGAGCCGCTTCAGGTACAGCTCGGTTTCCACCCGGAGCACCATGTCCATGTCCAGGGTGTTGTGGTGGGTGTAGAAGGGACGGGCGGCGGCGCCGATCTCGAAGGGGGTGAGGATGGGGGTGTCCACCTCCAGGAAGCCCTTGGCGTCCAGAAACCTACGCAGGGAACGCAGAATCATGCTGCGCTTGACAAAGGTGTCCTTCACCTCGGGGTTCACAATCAGGTCAACATAACGCTGACGGTAGCGGGTCTCCTGGTCGGTCAGGCCATGGAACTTCTCCGGCAGGGGCAGCAGCGCCTTGGCAAGCAGGGTCCACGCCTTCACCCGCAGGGACATCTCCCCGGTCTTGGTGCGGAACAGCTCGCCGGTGACACCGATGATGTCGCCGATGTCGTTCTTCTTGAACCGGGCGAAGGATTCCTCGCCCAGCTCGTCAATCTTCACGAACAGCTGCAGCCTCCCCGTGCCGTCCTGCAAATCGCAGAAGGATACCTTGCCCATGCCCCGCTTGGACATGAGCCGTCCGGCCAGGGACACGGTGCTGCCCTCCAGGGCGTCGAAGTCGGCCCGGACAGCGGCGGTGGTGTGGGACACGTCGTACTTGGTCTGGACAAAGGGGTCCATGCCCTCGGCGCGGAGGGAATCCAGCTTGTCCCGCCGGATCTGCATCTGGTCGGACAGGGAAACCTCCGCCTGGGGTACATACTTTGCCATGGCTCAGCCCTCCCGGGAGACGCTGATGACCTTCATGGAGAAGGAGCCGGCGGGGGCATTGACGGTGAAGGTTTCGCCCGCGGCCTTGCCCACGATGGCCCGGCCAAAGGGGGAGTCGTCGGAAAGCTTGCGCTCCATGGGGTTGGCCTCCTGGGAGCCGGTGATCCGGTACTCGGTGCGATTGCCCTTCTCGTCCTCCACCACCACGGTGCAGCCCAGGCCCACCCGGCCGGAGGCCTCGTTTTCGTCTTCGATGATGACGGCGTGGGACAGGATGTCCTCGATCTCGGCAATGCGGCCGTAGAGCTTGGCCTGCTCGTTCTTGGCGGCGTCGTACTCGGAGTTTTCGGAAAGGTCGCCGTAGGAACGGGCTTCCGCGATCATGGCGGCGATTTCCCGTTCCCGGGTGGTCTTCAGGTAGTTGAGTTCCTTCTCCAGGTCGGCAAGACGCAGGCTTGTAATCTTATATTCCTTAGCCATATTCAAAAATCCTTTCTCAGCTAAAAATATCCATAGCCCCAAACATTATAGAGCAGTTTCCCGCGGCAGTCAAGGGAATTTTGCGCGGATCGGGACGTTTTCCACGAAAAATCCGCCTGCCCGGAGGATTGCGCTCCGGACAGGCGGGGAGGGGATGTGGAATTGACGATTCGGGTGTATCGGTCAAGAACACCAGAGCGGTAAATTGGTGCTTGTCGAATTAACGCTGTCATTGCGCGCCAGTGCGCACACTGGCGCGGCAATCCCCTCGTTAGGGGGGAAATGTACGAAAAACAGACAAACGCCCTAACGCACCGTCCTGAATTGTTGGGGGATTGCCACACCAGTCTGCGGACTGATTCGCAATGACAGGTGATTTGTAACGCATCCTTTCAAACACCAATTTGTCACGCTGATGAGGAAGGGAAATCAGTATATCATTTCTCATCCCGAAGGGATACCATCACTGTCCACTTTCCACTGTCAACTGTTCACTCCATTATTGCGGGGCGGCGGTGAGGTCGGGCGGGATGGGGCAGTCGTAGCCCTGGGCGGCGGTGACAGAGAACTCTGCCCGGGCTTGGGCCAGGAGGGCTGCATCCGTCATCAGCTCACTGACCGAGGCGGCCAGCACCTTGGCGGCGTACAGCATCCCCTTGTGGGCAAGGCTGGTTCTGCCGCAGCTCACCGTCTGCCAGGAGTGGCCGGGGGTGCCGGAGGGGATGGTTACCGCGTTAAACTGGGCGGTGGGGGTGAGCCAGCTGACATCGCCCACGTCCGTGGAGCCGGGGCTGAAGGGGCAGGCGGGGACATAGGGCATGACAAAACCGTTGAGGGGACGTGTGCCTCCCTGGGTTTTCTCCATGACGAACTGCTTCACCTGGGGATTGTCCTCGGTCAGATCCCCAGGCAGGCGGGATTCGGGGAAGGTGGCCTTCAGAGCCTGGGCATAAGCGACTTCTTCCTCGGTGTAGACGGGCAGGGGGGCTTCCTGGAGGTTCCGGTAGAGCAGCGCCTCCAGCACGGTGTTGGACAGGGTATCGGAGGTGCCGTCAATCTGGTGCCAGGATACCGTGGTCTCCGTCATCAGCGCCGCGCCCTTGGCGATGTTGTTCACCCGCTCTAAGAGGGCCTTGGCCGCGCGGACATTGGCGGCACGGACCATGTAGATCATGCCCGCCGTGGGCTGGACCACGTTGGGGGACAGGCCGCCGGTGTCGCTGATAGAGTAGTGGATGCTGGACTTGGGGGGCATGTGCTCCCGGAGGAACTGAACACCGATGTTCATCAGCTCCGCCGCGTCCAGGGCGGAGCGGCCCGTCCAGGGATTCCCGGCGGCATGAGCGGCACGGCCCTGGAAGCTGTAGGCCACCTGAATACAGGCGGCGTTGGTGCCGACGCTTACCTCGTTGGTGTCCCCAGGGTGCCAGGTGAGGGCCGCGTCCAGATCCCGGAACAGTCCGTCCCGGGCCATGAAGGTCTTGCCCGCGCAGCCCTCCTCCCCGGGACAGCCGTAGAAGATCACGGTGCCGGAAAGCTGTCCGGCGGCGATGGCCTCCTTAATGGCGATGGCCGCGCCCAGGGAGGCGGCGCCCAGCAGGTTGTGCCCGCAGCCCTGGCCGCAGCCGCCCTCGGTCAGGGGCGAATACTCGGTGGCCCCCGCCTTCTGGGACAGGCCTGAAAGGGCGTCGTACTCCCCCAGAATGCCGATGCGGGGGGAGCCGGAGCCGAAGGAGCCGGAGAAGGCGGTGGGGATGCCGCAGAGGTTTTCCTCCACGGTGAAGCCCTCCTCTTTGAGGATTTGGACGTAGGCGGCGGCGGATTTGTATTCCAGCAGGGACAGCTCGGCGTAGTCCCAGATTTTGTCACTGAGGGAGGTCAGAAGGTCTGCCTTGGCATCGATGATGTGGTAAAGGGACTGTTTCATGGGAATGCTCCTTTCACGGAATGGGAGGAATGTCAAAATATGTGTAGGTGCGATAAATTGTTGTTTAGCGCACCAAATAAACGCTGTCATTGCGAGCCAGAAAATGCTG
>JBJEYY010000230.1:0-6468 GCA_051887095.1 Faecousia sp.
AAACAACATTTTACCGAGCAGCTGAGTAAAGCCGATAAGCACATAACAATTTATCGATCTGATGTTTTCCAGGATTGTCAATCTTACGAATTCTTAAGCTTCCCGCAAGAGCAGCGTAAGCTTCGCCTGTTAGGATGGACGCAAAGGAGGCATGCACATGGAAATCATGCATTGCGAGAACTTAAGCAAAATCTATCAGACAGGCGAGGCTGCTGTTTATGCCCTGGACGATGTTACCCTTTCCCTGACGGCAGGCAGCTTCACGGCCATCACCGGCCCCAGCGGCAGCGGAAAATCCACATTGCTGCACCTGCTCAGCGGGCTGGACAAGCCCACCAAAGGTACGGTCTGCTACCGGGAAAATGACCTCTACAAGTATAACGACAACCAGCTCTCCGTCCTGCGCCGCCGCAGATTCGGCTTCGTGTTCCAGAGCTATCATCTGGTGAAGGAGCTGACGGGCTACGAAAACATATTGCTTCCTGTCATGCTGGATTCCCGGAAGCCGGACGAGGAATACCTGAACCGGATCATCGATCTTCTGGGAATCCGGAACCGGATGAGCCATCTGCCCGGGGCCATGAGCGGCGGCCAGCAGCAGCGGTTCTGCATCGCCCGGGCCCTGGCCAACAAGCCCGCCATCCTCTTCGCCGACGAGCCCACCGGAAACCTGGACGGCAAGGCGGGCCGGGAGGTGCTGACCCTGCTGCGCACCGTCAGCCACGAGCTGGGAATTACCCTGGTGCTGGTGACCCACGACCTCCATGTGGCGGAGCAGGCCGACCGGGTGATTCAGCTTTCCGATGGGAAAATCATTGCGGACAGCGGGGTGGCCCTATGAAAGCCCTCACCGTAAACCGCATGGCCGCCGCACGGCTCCGGGCCAACAAAAAGGGATATATCAGCCTGATTGTCGGCATCTTTCTGTCCGTATTTCTCGTGACCACGTTGGTTCTGTGCATCCAGGGGGTCATCCTGGCCCAGATGGAGCAGAACAACAAGCGCTTAGGCTTCGAGGATGCCTTCCTGCTGGACACCCCGGAGCTTTCTGACCGGGACCTTGCCGAAATGGGGTATTTTGACACCATCGGTCATGTGTATGTAACCGCCGGAATCAAGGATACGGACATTTATCTTGGCTGGTACGATGAAACCGGTTCCACTCTGCTCAGCCGCCAGGTGCTGGAAGGGCGGATGCCGGAAAAAGCCGGGGAGATCGCCATGGAGCGAAGCGCCATGCTGGCCATCCGGGAGGAGGGCCAGTGGCAGCTGGGGGAGGAAGTAACCCTGAAAGTAATTCCGGTGGACGGTGTGGAGGAAGAGAGAACCTTCACCCTGGTGGGCTTCCTGGCGGAGCAGTCCAGCCTTCTGACCAATCTCAACAGCTCCTCCCGCGCCTTTGTCACCGGCTTCCCGGCCATTCTGGTTTCCTCCTCAGAGCCCGATTTTCTAAGCGGCCGGGTAGTGCTTCACCGGCTCATGACGTTAACGGTGCCAATTACAGAGGAACTGTTCAAAACCTTTTATAACCGCATCGAAGATCACGCCCTCGGACGGTTTCTGGTGAAAACCATCGAAGGAAAGCTCATCGACAGCTTTTACTCCGACTATGTGTTCAGGCTGAACTCGGAAGCGTTTATGATCGCCATGATGGCGGGGCTTCTGATTCTGTCCCTGCTTCTCAGCTGCTGCGTGGGCATCGCCGGGAGCATGGAGGGAATTTTAAGCAAGCGCAGCGAGGAAATCGGTATCCTCCGGGCCCTGGGCGCCACCAAGCGGCAGATCCGCCGGATGTTTGGCCGGGAGAGCTGGCTGCTGGCCCTGACTGCCGCTCCCCTCTCCATCGCCCTTTCCTGCCTCTTTGTGTGGGGCCTGGAGCTGTGGATGCCGGAGAATATGGTTTTCCGGTTCAATCCCCTGCTGATTGTCCCGGTGGTCGTCCTCAGCGCTGCCGTAATTCTGATTTCCGGCAGCATTCCGCTGCGCAGGGCTTCCCGGCAGATGCCCATGAGCGTGATTCGGGACACGGAGCTGCTGCGCAAATCCAAACACATCCGCAGCCGCAAGCAGTTCCGGGTGCCCGAACTCATCTCACAGCGGCTTGTCCGACTGTATCCGAAGCGGCTTCTGGGGGCGGTGATCCTGTCCGCGCTGATGTGCTTCTGCGCGGCGCTGCTTGCCATCGTTCTGTACGGCGGTGTCCGTACCTTCACACCGTCCCAGGCAGCCTATGCCATTATGATGCAGGGGAACGGCTCCGCCCGGGGCTATGTGAGCTATCTGCCTGGGCAGCCCCTGTCGGATCAGAGCCTGAACCAGCTGCGCGGCCTTCCCCATGTCCGAAAGGTGAACGTGAACCGGCAGCTGCGGGTCTGTCTGCTGCTGGAGGGGAAAACATCCTATTTTAACGCGGGCCACTATCATAATGACGCGCTCATGACGCTGGAGGAATACACGGAGTATTCCCGTTCCCTTGGAGATACCGCCGATTTGGAAACCCTGCGGCAGCGGTATGCCGGGGAGCTGGCTTCCTATGACGCGGCGCGAAACGCCCTGGGAACCTCTCAGGAGCTGGTGATGACCGAGCTGCAGACGGTGACCCCGGAACAACTGGAGCAGCTGGAAGCCTCCCTGGGCTCCGGTGGAATTCACCTGGATGCCATCAACGCGGGGAAAGAAGTGCTGGTGGTCGCGCCTCAAATCTGGTGGCTCCCCGAACCCGGTACGCAAGGGTACCGGCTGACCGATGACCCCTCGGAGGCGGAAATGGAAAAAGCCGCTATGACCGTTGTAAACGACTGGGCCTTCGCCGGGCAGGAGCTTCCCATTGTGCAGCTGTATACCGACGATGCCCAGGCGGGAACGACCGAGGATACGAAAAGCCTTTATGAAGGCTGCACCCGGCGGGACGCCGTCGTCACCATCGGCGCTGTGTTGGATTCCAGATCGGATTTCCTCGGCGGAATGTGGGGCGCGGTGCTGACCACGGAGGAAGGGCTTCGGAATATGGGCCTGTTCCGAAACGGCTGGGATGTGATTACGATCTATCTGGATGGGATTGTTGACGAGGAGACGGAAGAGGCGCTGACCCAGAGCATTACCGCCATCGCAAGACGGGCGGAGGGCTCCCGGGTCTATAACTACATGGAATCCGCCCGGGAGAATGCCCGGACGCAGCTCCAGCTGATGCTGCTGATGGGGGCCATTACCATCGTGTTCTTCGCGGTGGTGGCGGGGATGATCGTGTCCACCGTTACCCGGCAGCTGCAAGCCGACGGGAAGCGGATCGGGATGCTCCGGGCGGTGGGCGCGGATGAAAAAACCATTCTGCGCTGCTACACCGGCCAGATATTCCTCTCCCTGGGGCTGGGCATGGTTTTGTCGATCCTTGTCATGGCCGTGCTTTTCACCTCGTCAATCATGAATGTTCCGGCCCGGTACTATCCCTCCGGCATCGCCACCATTCTGGTTTTCAGCCTTTCGTGCCTGGGGCTGTGCCTTCTTCTGCTTCGCCGCCGGGTTCGGCAGATTACGGGGCAGAGCATCATTGACAATATTCGGGAGCTGTGAATATGAAAAAACTGACTGTATTTTTATGTGTGACGGCTCTGGTATTCGCCTTGAACTGCGAAGCCTTCGCCGCGGAGTTTGAACTGGACGACAAGGCGGTAATCTCCGGCATGGACGGCCGCTCCTGGTATCAGGGCTACACCCCCTCGGTGCGGTATGACAATTTCACCATCTGCCTTCCGGTTCGTCCCCAAGAGGCGGTGGGGGAAATCACGGCCTCCATCGCGCTGGACGACCCCGACCTGCTGCTTTTTAGGAATGAGCCCCAGGCGGTGACCGTGTCCCCCCGGAACGGGGTATACCCGGTGAAGCTCACCGTCCCCCTCTCCCAGAAGCGGCAAAACGGGGACTATGCCGCGAAAATTCTGATTTCCGGCAAGAACGAAAACGGGGAGGCAATCACCGAGGAATTCCCCTACGTCATCCGAATCCGGGACGGGAAAAAGAATCCGGAAGCCCTGATTCCGGAGCTTTCCCTCTCCGGGGAATTGAAGGTGGGTCAGGAATGCCTGCTGACGCTCTCCGTCCGCAATCCCGCCGCTTCTCTTTCCATGACGGACTGCGAGCTGACCCTGACCGACCCCGCCGGGGAGGTGCTTATGTCCGGCTCCAACCGGATGACGCTGCCGGAAATTCTCCCCGGGCAGACCGTCCAGGCGGAGATTCCGGTAACGGTGAAGGGAAACGCGGCGGTGGAGCTTCACAGCCTGTCCCTGAAGCTGACCTACCGGGTTCTGGAGGAAGAAAAGACCCGGGAGGAAACCATCACCTGCCCGGTAACCCAGGAAATCCGGCTGGAGCAGGGAGAAATCACCCTTCCCCCCTCTGCCATCCAGGGAGAGCTGACCACCCTTTCCGTTCCCCTGATGAACATGGGCAAGGGGGATATTTGCAACGCCATGGTGTCCCTGGAAATCCCGGAACTGATTCAGAAGCAGAGTGTTCTGGTGGGCACCCTCGAGCCGGGAACCACCGGACAGGCGAAGCTGACCTTCACACCCCCAAAGGAAGCCCTTGGGGACTATTCCGGCACGGTCACCTTCTCCTGTGAGGACGCCTACGGCAACGCGAAGCAGTGGTCTGCTTCCGTGGACATTACCATTGAAGCGGCCAAACCCGCCGCCGAGGCCCCGGAAGGCGAAGAAAAGCCATCCGCCCCCGCCTGGCTCCTGCCCTCGGTCTGCGCCCTGTGCGCTGCGCTGGCAGCCGGACTGCTCCTCCAGGGCGCCCTGCTCCGGTCAAAGCTCCACCGCCTGGAAGAGGAACGCCTGTAACCAAAACGCTCCCACTACGCCAACCGCCCCGCTCCGAGAACAGAGCGGGGCAGTTTTTCGCGGCAGCAAACAGAACGGCAAATGGGTGTTTATCGCACTAAAAAAGAACTGTCATTGCGAGCCAGTGCGCACACTGGCTCGCAATGACAGTTCTTTTTTAGTGCGCCAAACACCAATTTTTCAACCTCCTGAAAACCCGGTCAGCCGGTCTTTTGTTTCCCCTCCCCCGGGCTGTCCCGGCGGAAGAAATCCGGCACTTTTTTCGCAAAAACAGCGCAAATTTTTTCGCTATTACTATACACGCCGGAGGGTGCTTTGTCAATCCTCAAAGAAACACCCTCTATTTTTTGTTCTAATTGCATATATTTTTTCAAAAATTTAATTGAAGATTAATACAGATGTGCACCGGTGCTACAATTCCATATAGGATACGTTTGCGTAAAATAACGACGAACAAAACACGAAAAACGGAGGAATCAGATTATGGCAAAAATCAGAGTCGGTGTCGCCGGATACGGAACCATCGGACAGCGGCTGGCCGACGGCATGGCCATGCAGGGGGATATGGAGCTGGTCGGCATCGCGGACCTGGCCCCCACCCTGAGCCTGCAGGCCCTGCGGGAGAACGATATGATCGGCGCGGGCGGCGTCCGCTACAACCTGTACCTGGCGGAGGGCGCGGACCCCGCCGCTTTCGCGGCCAAGGACATCCCCGTGGCGGGTACCTTTGAAGACCTGTGCAAAAACGTGGACATCATGCTGGACTCCGCCCCCGGCGGCGTGGGCGCCAAGAATAAGGCCAACTACTATGAGAAATATGGTGTCAAGGCCATCTTCCAGGGCGGCGAAAAGAACAGCGTGGCGGACGTGTTCTTCCACGGCTACGCCAACTACGAAAAGGGCCTGGGCGCGGACTACCTGAAGCTGACCTCCTGCAATACCACGGGCCTGATCCGCACCGTGGATTGCCTGGATCGGGCCATCGGCATCGAGAAGGTGGCCATCACCATCATCCGCCGGGTGGCCGACCCCGGCGATTACCATCGGGGCCTGACCAACGCTCTGCAGATGGAGAAGACCCCCACCCACCAGGCGGTGGACCTGATGACCATCATGCCCCATGTGGATGCCACCGGCATTCTGGTACATACCCCCGTGACCCACGGCCACATCATCACGGTGCTGGCTACCGCCCGGGACGGCAAAAAGATCACGAAAGAAATGGCTCTGGAGGCCTTCCAGGCCCATCCCCGGATCCGGGTGGTCACCATTGACGAGGGCTTCAAGGGCAACGCCAGCCTCTTCAAATACGCCCGGGACCTGGGCAACCGCCGGGGCGATATGTACGAGATCGGCCTGTGGGCGGACTCCATCGTGGAGAGCGGCAACGACATCATGTACGCCATCAACATTCCCCAGGAGTCCGTCACCATCCCCGAGACCATCGACGGCATCCGCGCCGCCATGCGGATGCAGCCCACCCGGGAGGAAGCCACCGCCGAGACGAATAAGTACCTGAAGATCGGAAGATTTAAATAAGCGGAACGGCAAATTGTTGTTTACAAGTGTGCGCTAAATAAAACGCTGTCATTGCGAGCCAGTGCGCACACTGGCGTGGCAATCC
>JBJEYY010000231.1:0-6420 GCA_051887095.1 Faecousia sp.
GCGCACTGGCTCGCAATGACAGCATGTTTTGTTACGCTAAACAACAATTTACCGCCCCGCGTTCCAGGGGAATCCTGTTCCTGCCGCGCATACCATTCAGAAAGGGGGCATCGCCATGAAGAAGGTTTCCAGGCAGACGCTTGTACTTCAGGCCATCCAGGTTGGCCGAACCATCTCTGGGCTCCGGGTGGGGCTTCACGCGGCCAGCGCCTGCTATTTCCTGGTACTGGCGGTGTTTCCCGCGCTGCTTCTGGTGCTGAGCGCCCTGCGCTATACCCATTTGGAGGTGGAGCAGCTGGCAGAGCTTTTGCAGGGAATCCTGCCCCAGGCCTTTCTGGAGCCTGCTCGGAAGCTGATCCTGTCCGCCTACCGTAACTCCTCCGGCACCGCCGTAGGCGTTTCCGCCCTGGTAACCCTGTGGTCGGCCAGCCGGGGGACCTTCGGCTTTATGAACGGCCTGAATGCCGTATACGGCGTCCGGGAGAACCGGAGCTATGTATACCGGCGCATCATCAGCGTGCTGTACACCTTCGCCTTCATCGTGGTTCTTGTGCTGACCCTGGGCCTTCACGTGTTCGGAGCTTCCTTGGCAAGGCTCATCCAGCGGATTGCTCCCGCGGTCTACAGCTTCTTCGCGGATGTGATCAATCTGCGGTTTTTCCTGCTGCTGTTTGTGCAGACCGTGATCTTCACCGGCATGTTCATGCGCCTTCCCAACCGGAAGAACACCCTGATGGAAAGCCTGCCCGGCGCTCTGATGGCAGCCTCCGGATGGCTGATTTTTTCGGATCTCTACTCCATCTATGTGGAACGCTTCGCCAGGCTCAGCAATGTTTACGGCAGTGTGTACGCTGTGGCCCTGAGCATGCTGTGGCTGTACTGCTGCATCAGCATCGTTTTCTACGGCGGCGCCCTGAACCGATTGCTCGCCGGCTGGAACCGGAACAATTCCGAAACGAAACAATCCACAGAGCGGTAAATTGTTGTTTAGCGTAACAGAACATGCTGTCATTGCGAACCAGTGCGCACACTGGTGTGGCAATCCCCCAAGGATTTAGGGCCGTTTTCGTTCCGTTTCCCCATTCAATCGGGGGATTGCCACACCAGTCTGCGGACTGGTTCGCAATGACAGAAAATTTGAAACGTGTAGTGTAAACAACAATTTAGCATTCTGGAAAATATTGCAAAATTCTTCAGAATTGTTTACCGGGAGTTCATGTTTACCCAGTAGGCTTAGGAAAAAGGGGGCAAGGATCATGTTTGGATACGTAACCGCCAACTACGGCGAGCTGACAAAAGAGCAGGCGGAGCGCTACGGCAGCATCTACTGCGGCATCTGCCGAGAGATCCGTCTGCGCTCCTCCCAGAGCGCCCGGCTGGGCCTGAGCTACGACATGGCGTTTCTGGCTATGCTCCTCATGAGCCTGTACGAGCCCCAGGAGCAGGTGGGAAAAAACGGCTGTCTTCTCCACCCCATCCGCCGCAGGCCCTGGGTGGACAGCGAATACATCGGCTACGCCGCGGATATGAATGTGGCGCTGGCTTACTACAACGCCCTGGACGACTGGGAGGACGACGGAAAGCAAACCGCCCGGATTATGGCCGGGGCCCTGAAAAAGCATTGTCCCCGGATTGAGAAAAGCTATCCCCGGCAGATGAATGCCATCCGGGACTGCCTGCAGCGGCTTGCCGCATTGGAGAAGGAAAACTGCCCCAACCCGGACGAGCCCGCCGCCGCCTTCGGGGAGCTGATGGCGGAGCTTCTGGTATACACCGAGGATCTCTGGGCCCCCACGCTCAGGCGCATGGGCAGTGCCCTGGGCCGGTTTGTGTACCTGATGGATGCCTCCGTGGACTATGACAAGGACCGGCGGCATGGCAAATACAACCCCTTCCTGGCCATGGGTACCGGGAAGGACCCCGAAAAGTGGCGAGAATATCTGGTTATGACCATGGGGCGCTGCACCGACGCCTATGAGCGGCTGCCCCTGGTGCAGGACAAGGCGATTTTGGACAATATCCTCTACAGCGGGGTCTGGATTCGCCAGAGAGCAGGGAAAAAGGAGGGAAAAGCGCATGATTGACGATCCTTATAAGGTTCTGGGTGTCAGCCGGGACGCCTCTGACGAGGAAATCAAACGGGCCTACCGGCAGCTTGCCAAGAAATACCACCCGGATCTGAATCCCGGGGACGCGGAGGCCGCCCGGAAAATGCAGGAGGTCAACGCGGCCTACGAGCAGATCAAGGATCCGGACAAGGCCGCCCAGAATGCCTCCGGCGGCTACAATCCCTACGGTTCCGCCGGTTATGGCTATGATCCCTTCGGCTCTCGTCGGCAGAGCTCCGGCCCCTCCTACCAGCAGGCAGCAGCCCAGTATATCCGCTTCGGGCGCTACCGGGAGGCACTGAACACCCTGGAGGCCGCCTCCCAGCGGGATGCCCGGTGGTACTATCTCAGCGCCCTGGCCAATGACGGCCTTGGCAATCAGGTGACCGCCCTGGAGCATATTCGCCGGGCAGTGAGCATGGAGCCGGACAACCCGGAATATCTGCACACCCTGAACACCATGGAGTCCGGCGGCACCGCCTACCGGCAGCGCACCGGAGATTTCCGGGGCTTCACCATGGGGGGCAGTCCCTGCTCCGGCCTGTGCCTGTGCTACCTGGCCCAGCTCTTCTGCTGCCGGGGCCGCTTCTTCTGCTGCTGACAAAATCACTGCCGCGCCAAAATGGCGCGGCAGTTTTGTATTGCTCTTGAAGCGGAAAATTGTTGTTTACACTACACGTTTCAAACTTCCTGTCATCGCGAACCAGCGCGCACGCTGGTGTGGCAATCCCCCGGTTGAAAGGAACCAGGTAACGATTACCACCAAAAATTGCAGCGGCTCCCACTATTCCGGGCACTTGTCGGTACATTTTCCCTCTAACCGGGGGATTGCCACACCACTTAAGCGGACTGGTTCGCAATGACAGTTCTTTTTAGAGCTGTAAACAACAATTTACCTGCTGTACTTTCCTCCCTTGGGGGGCTTTTTTCTGCCGCCGAAAATCAGGATGCCCAGTCCGATGAGGGAAATGGACAATCCCACAATGGCCGCGCCGATCCAGCTGGGGGCCTCCTGCTTTTGCTGGGGTACGTAAGCTTCGGTGGACGGCTGGGTGGCCGGTTCCGTGATGGGCTCAGTAGCCGCCTCCGTGGTCGCCTGGGTGGTGGGAACCGTGGCGGGCTCTGTGGTCGGGGCGGTGGTGGGCTCGGTGGCAGCTTCCGTTGTGGGCTCTGTAGTGGCCTGCGTAGTCGCCTCCGTGGTTTCCTCGGTGGGGGTGTAGGGATCCGTCCCATCCTCCGCCAGGAACTCAATCCTCCCCTGGAAGGCATCCTCCAGCTGCTCGATGTGCTGCAGTGGCCAGGGATTTGCCACGGGATAGTAAATCTTCGTCCAGGTGTCCCACAGGCAGTTTAAGCGGAAGGAGGGCATTCCTCCCAGGGCGTGAATCTCCTTCAGGGCAGTGCAGCGCATCAGGCTCTCCTCGCCGAACACCCGGAAGGTGGCGGGAAGCACCAGCTCCGTCAAACCGTCACAATTGTAGAAGGCCCTTTTTCCCAGCTCCTGGAGGGAGCTGCCCAGGGAAACGGAAGTGATCCCGTCATAGTCGGCAAAAGCGCCCTCGCCCAGATAGCTGATGGAGCCGGTAAGTACCACCTTCGTGATCTGCTCCCGATACTCCAGCCAGGGAGCGCCGTCGGGGAAATCATCGGTTTTCCCGCTTCCGGACAGGGTCAGGGTTCCCCCGTCAAAGCTCCAGGTGACCTCCTCACCGCACCAGCCCGGCTCCCGGACGGGAGGCTCCGTAGTCTCCTCCTCCGCCCGCGCCGGTCCGGCCAGAGCCGTCAGGCACACACAAAGGGTAAGCAGCAGCATCAGTATTCTTTTCATTGCAAATCTCCTTGTCCGCAGATCGCTCTGCATCGTTGAAACGATAAATTGTTGTTTACAGTACGCGTTCCAAATCTTCTGTCATTGCGAACCAGTCCGCAGACTGGTGTGGCAATCCCCCGGTAAAAAGGGGAAACGTGCCGAAAAGCGGTCTAAATCCTTCGGGGATTGCCACGCCAGTGTGCGCACTGGCTCGCAATGACAGCATGTTTTGTTACGCTAAACAACAATTTATCGACAAAAACCTCAGTTCATGGTCCCCTCGGCCCGGGAGAACAGCTCCCCAACCCGGCGGCGCAGCTCCTCCGCCTCTGGGTCATCGGAGGCGCCCCACCGCTCAATCCACTGGGCGGAGGCCTCCTGGGCCTGCTTCAGGGTCGCCAGATCCATGCTCAGATCCGCCACCCGGAAAGTGGGAAGCCCCGATTGCCGGGATCCGAAGAAATCCCCGGGCCCCCGCAGCCGCAGATCCTCCTCGGCGATTCGGAAGCCGTCGTTGGTTTTGCACAGAGCCTTCAGCCTGGCCAGAGTTTCGGTATTTCGGTTGTGAGTAACCAGGATGCAGTAGCTCTTCGCTCTGCCCCGGCCCACCCGGCCCCGGAGCTGGTGAAGCTGGCTCAGACCGAACCGGTCCGCGTCTTCCACCACCATCAGCGTGGCGTTGGGCACATCCACCCCCACCTCGATTACCGTGGTGGCCACCAGCACATCCGCCTCTCCCCGGGCGAAGGATGCCATTACCTCCTCCTTCTCGGAGCCCTTCATCTGCCCGTGGAGCAGCAGCACCCGCAGATCCGGAAACACGGTGCTGCGCAGAGTTTCCGCCCAGGCCTCGGCAGACTTCACCCCCAGCTCCTCATTCTCCTCCACGGCGGGACACACCACAAAGCACTGGTGATGCTCCGACGCCTGCTTGCGGATAAAGGCATTGATCCGGGCCCGGTAGCTCTCCCCCACCAGGAAGGTTTCCACCTTCTCCCGGCCCGGAGGCAGCTCATCCAGAATCGAAACCTCCAGATCCCCGTACAGAATCAGTGACAGGGTCCGGGGAATGGGGGTAGCGGACATCACCAGCAGATGGGGATCGTCTCCCTTGGCCGCAAGGCGGCTGCGCTGGGCCACTCCGAACCGGTGCTGCTCATCCGCGATGACCAGGCCCAGATTCTGAAAAGTCGTGGCCTCCGTCAGCAGGGCATGGGTACCCACCGCTACATGAATATCCCCGGAGGCCAGGGCCTCACGGGTTTCCCGCTTCTGTTTCTGGGTCTGGGAGCCTGTGAGAAGCCCCACGCGAATCCCCAGCGGGGAAAACAGCTTCTCCAGGGATGCGTAATGCTGCTCCGCCAGAATCTCCGTAGGCGCCATCAGCGCCGTCTGGCAGCCGTTTCTGGCCGCGCAGAAGGCGGCGGCAGCGGCCACCATGGTCTTGCCGCTGCCCACATCTCCCTGGAGCAGCCGGTTCATGGGCACCCCCCGGCGGAAATCTTCCAGGATTTCCCCAATGGCCCGGTTCTGGGCCCGGGTCAGGGTAAAGGGCAGGGTGCCATAGAAATCCTCCATCTCCAGATTCTGAAACGGGGGCCTGCGCCGCCCGGAGCGGGCCTGGCGCATCAGGCTTAGGCCCGCGGAGAACAGGAAGAATTCCTCAAATATCATCCGCTTCCTTGCCTGCTCCGCCTCCTCCATGGACTTCGGCTCGTGGATGGCCCGGTAGGCAATATCCGCCCCCAGGATCCCGAAGCGCTGCCGCAGCTCCCCGGGAAGGATTTCCCGGGGCGGGTCGCAGATGCTCAGGGCCTGCCGCACCGTCCGCAGGACGGCGGCGTTATTCAGTCCCGCGGTCAGCGGGTAGATGGGCAGCACCCGCCGGGTGGTCAGGGCGGGAGCATCCGGGGCTTCAAAAACCGGGTTTGTCATGTTGTAGCCCAGATAGTCCCCGCTTACCGTGCCGTAGAAGATGTATTCTCTGCCGTAAACAAGGTTTTCACAGGCGAAGCGGGAGTTAAAGAAGGTAAGGGTCAGCCGCCCCGTGTGATCCGCCACCTGGACCTTGGTGATGTCCAGTCCTTTGCGGATGTGGTTGGTCCTGGGATTGTTCATCACCATGGCCCGAAAGCAGGCAGGCTTGTCCACCTCCAGAGCGTCGATGGTCACAAGCCGCGTCCGGTCCTCGTAGCCCCTGGGGAAATGGCAGATCAGGTCTCCCAGAGTGTAAATATTCAGCGCCGCGAACTGCTTGGCCCGGGCGGGGCCCACGCCCTTAAGTATGGTTATGGGATCTGTCAGCTTTGCCAAGGCAAGCGCCTCCTCTCACACATCTATTATAATGCAAACCGCCCTCCGGCGCAACGGGGAAAAACCGACCATTTTTCCCACCGCCGAAGGACGGACAAACAAATTGGTGTTTGTAGGGATGCGTCCTAAATTACCTGTCATTGCGAACCAGTGCGCACACTGGTGTGGCAATCCCCCGGTTAGAAGGGA
>JBJEYY010000232.1:0-6394 GCA_051887095.1 Faecousia sp.
ATAATCTGTCATTGCGAACCAGCGCGCACGAAAATACGCTGTCATTGCGAACCAGTCCGCAGACTGGTGTGGCAATCCCCCAAGGTTTTAGGGCCGTATTCGTTCCGTTTTCCCTCTAACCGGGGGATTGCCACACCAGCGTGCGCGCTGGTTCGCAATGACAGAAAACTTGAGGCGCATACTTGTAAACAACAATTTACCTTCCATCCCGGGGATACGGACACATCCCGTCACTGGTTCAGCATTTCTTCGGCGCTTTTCAGGGTGGTTTCGGTGATCTTCTCGCCGCCGATGATTCTTGCCAGCTCCCGCTTGCGGCCCTCCCGGTCCAGGGGGGTGACGGAGGTATAGGTCCTCCCCTCCCGCTGCTGCTTGGCAATCAGCAGATGGGTATCCGCCAGAGCTGCCATCTGGGGCAGGTGGGTCACACAAAGCACCTGCTTGTGCTTTGCCACGCTTTGCAGCTTCCGGGCCACCTTCTGGGCCGCCCGGCCGGAAACGCCGGTATCCACCTCGTCAAAGATCAGGGTGCCCACCCGGTCCTTCTCCGCCAGTACATTCTTCATGGCCAGCATAATCCGGGCCAGCTCACCGCCGGAGGCCACCTTGGCCATGGGCTTCAGGGCCTCGCCGGCGTTGGCAGACATGTAGAAGGCCACCGCGTCCGCCCCTCCCGGGGTCAGCTCCAGCTCCGTAAATTCGCAGGAGAACTTCACCCCCGGCATATCCAGCTGGCTCAGTTCCTCCAGAATTCGCCGGGACATGGCCTCTGCTGCCGCTTTGCGCTGTTTTCTCAGCTCCAGCGCGGCGTCCCAGGCAGTTTTCTCCGCCTTTTCCAGCTTCTTTTTCAGCCTTTCCAGATGGTCGTCGGCAAACTCGATCTCGTCCAGTTCCTTCTTGGCCTTCTCGAGATAAGAAAGAATTTCTTCGCAGTCCGCACCATATTTCCGGCGCAGCTTGTGGATGATATCGAGCCTTTCCTCAATCTGCTCCAGCTCGTCGGCGGAGTAGCTCAGCTCATCCCGGGCGGCCATCACGTCCCGGGCCGCGTCCTGCACCTGGTACATGAGGTCCGCCACCCGGTCGTGGTACTCGGAAAAAGCGTCGCTGAACCGGGAAATCCGGGCCAGGGCACGCTCCGCCTGGGCAAGCATACCCGCCGCCCCGTCGCTGTCGTCGCCGCCGTAGAGGCATTCCACCGCCTCCTCCATGCCGTCGGAGAGCTTTTCCGCGTTTTGCAGCAGCTTTCGCCGCTCCTCCAGAGCCGCGTCCTCCCCCGGCTCCAGGTTCGCCTTCTCGATCTCGGCAATCTGGTAGCGCAGGGTCTCCATCCGGCGCAGCTTCTCTCCCTCGTCCATGCTCATTCGGTCAATCTGACGGCGCAACTCGGCAACCGCCCGGTATTTTTCGCCGTAGTCCTCCCGGAGGGCCCCGGTGTCCCCGAAGGCGTCCAGGAAGCTTAAGTGGTTATCCTCGTCAAACAGCGACGCGCTGTCGTGCTGGCCGTGAATGTTGATTAACTGGATTCCCAGCTTGCGCAGAATGGCCACGGACACCAGGCTTCCGTTCACCCGGCAGACATTCTTCCCGTCCAGGAAAATCTCCCGCTGGATCACGGTTTCCGGGTCATAGTCCACCCCGTTCTCGGCAAACCAGGGAAGCTGCGGCACCTGGGTAAACACCGCCCGGACGGAGGCCTTCTGGGTGCCGGTGCGGATCATATCCCGGTAGGCCCGCTCCCCCAGAATGGCGGAGATGGCGTCAATGACGATGGACTTGCCCGCGCCGGTCTCACCGGTGAGCACGTTGAAGCCCCGGTCAAAGGAGATATCCGCCCTCTCGATCACCGCGATATTCTCAATATGCAGCAAACTCAGCACGGCTCAAAGCCCCTTTCCTCAAAGGATTATTTGATAAAACGCTTGTCCGATTCACTCAGCAGCACGGTAATTTGTTGTTTATCGAATTTACGCTGTCATTGCGAGCCAGTGCGCACACTGGCGTGGCAATCCCCCGGTTGAAAGGAACCAGGTAACGATTACCACCAAAAACCGCATAGTTTCCCACTCTGTAGGGCAATTATCGATACATTTCCCCTCTAACCGGAGGATTGCCACACCAGTCTGCGGACTGGTTCGCAATGACAGGTACTTTGCAACGTGCTCTTGTAAACAACAATTTATCTCACTGCCGCAATCTGAAACTTCCTCGTTGTCTCTCCGCGTCAGCCCATCAGGCCCTTGATCTCTCCGCAGAAGGCGGCGGCGGAGTTGGTGTCGCGCATAATCACCATCACCGTGTCGTCTCCGGCCAGGGTGCCCAGCACGACACTCAGGTGCATGGCGTCCACCGCCGAGGCGGCGGCGCTGGCAAGCCCCGGCAGGGTGTGAATTACCACCAGATTCTGGGCATAGTCGAAACTGGTGACGCTCTCCCGGAAGATGGTATTCAGGCGGGCGGAGAAGGTGCCGGGAACCTCCTTGGCCGCGGTGGTATAGCGGTAGGTGCCCATGGCCGTCAGTTCCTTGACGATCCGCAGCTCCTTGATGTCCCGGGAAATGGTGGCCTGGGTTCCGGAGAAGCCCGCCTCCTGCAATAAGCTAAGCAGCTGCTCCTGGGTTTCCACATTGGTTTTGGAGATAATCTCCATGATTTTTGCCTGTCTTTGGGTTTTCAAGCGCCTCACCTCTCAATCCTTTCGGAATTTGCCGTTTACAATGTCATAGAAGCTGGTATTTTTCAGCCGCAGCAGCTTGGTTTCCAGCTTGGATTTGCGAATGGTGGCCACATCGCCCATATTCAGCCGCTGGGCCTTCCCCCCGTCCACGGACAAAAAGGCGCTGCGCCGGGCGTTGCGCACCATGCCCACGGTGATCACCCGCTTGTCGGAGGCCACAATGCAGCGGCTTCCCACATCGTGGGCGCAGATGGGAGTGATGAGGATGTTCTCCGCCTCCGGCTCCACAATAGGCCCTCCGGCGGACAGGCTGTAGGCCGTGGAGCCGGTGGGGGTTGCCACGATGATGCCGTCGCCGCCGCATTCCATGGCCTGCACCCCGTCACACTTCACCGACAGGTGTACAATCCGGGCCACCGCCCCCTTGGTAATGGCCACGTCGTTTAGGCAGATATCGTGGAAAATAATGTCCCGGTCCCGCTGAACCGTCACATCCAGCATCATCCGGCTGTCCACGGTGTATTCCCCGGTGGCCAGCTGGGAAAGCCGGGAAAGCTCCGTGCTTTCCAGCTCCGCCATGAAGCCCATGGTGCCGATATTCACCCCCAGCAGGGGGATTCCCCGGCGGGTGGCCGTCTTGGCCATGTGCAGGATGGTGCCGTCTCCTCCAAAACAGATAATCAGTTCCGCGGTGCCCAGCTCCCGGTCCAGCTTGGAAAACCGCAGATCCTTGGGAAGCTCAAAGCTCCGGTCTACATCGAAGGGCAGACACAGCTTTGCCTGGATTCCCGCGTCCTTCAGGATTCCCATAGCCTCCCGGACCGTCTGAAAATTTTTGTCCCGGTAGGGGTTGGAGGCAAGTATTACATTCTTCACGCGTCTTCCCCCTTGTCCAGTGTTTCATGGGCCTGGGCCACCACTCCAGCGGTGTCCGGCTGAATGCCGGGGGCCTCGGCCTTGGTCAGATGGGCCAGGAATTCAATGTTCCCCTCGGGCCCCTTCACCGGAGAGAAGGTCAGTCCCAGAATGGTGAAGCTCAGTTCCCGGGCCAGTGCCACAAAATTGTCCAGAACCTCCTTGTGCACGGCAGGATCCCGGACAACCCCCTTCTTGCCCACCTTCTCTTTGCCCGCCTCGAACTGGGGCTTGATCAGGCAGACCACCTGCCCCGCGGGCTTCAGGAGCTCCTTCACGGCAGGCAGCACAATTTTCAGGGAAATAAAACTCACGTCAATGACGGAAAGATCCAGCGGCTGGCCCAGCTGCTCCGGGGTGACGTAGCGGATATTGGTCCGCTCCATCACCACCACCCGGGGATCGGAACGAATCTTCCAGTCCAGCTGGCCGTAGCCCACGTCGATGGCAAAGACTTTCTTCGCCCCCTGCTGGAGCAGGCAGTCGGTAAAGCCCCCGGTGGAGGCTCCGGAATCGCTGCACACGTACCCCTCCGGCTTCACGCCGAAGTCCCGCAGGGCTTTCTCCAGCTTCAGCCCGCCCCGGCTGACGTAGGGACACACCGCCCCCCGAACCTCCAGATTCACCGTTTCCGGGTAGGAGACCCCGGGCTTGTCCGCCTTCTGGCCGTCCACATACACAAGACCGCTCATGATAATGGCCTGGGCCTTGGAGCGGGTGTCCGCGTAGCCCTGCTCCGTCAGGAGCACATCCAGTCGTTTCTTTACCTTCACTTACTTTGCACATCCTTCGCGGCCCGGGCAATGGACGCCCCGTCCAGACCGCAGACCTCATACAGCTTTTGCGTATTTCCGTGAGTCACAAAATCGGAGCCCAGATCCAACCCCTCCATCTTCAGCTCCGGGCAGCGTTTTTCCAGCTCCCAGGCCAGAGCCTCCCGGATTCCGGAGCCGGTGCAGACCTCCTCCGCCAGCACCAGGCGGCGGTTTTCGGACATCAGCGACAGGATTTCCTCCCCAGGCAGCTGGGATACGGTCAGCAGCCGCAGCACCGTGGCCTGGATGCCCTCCTTCGCCAGAAGCTCCGCCGCCTCCAGCACATTGCCGAGCAGAGTGCCGTAGGTGATGAGGGTCACGTCCTTGCCCTCCCGGTGGCGGACAACGCCGCCCAGCCGGGCCATGCTCGCATCCCATGCGGAGCCGGAGTAGGCTGCTTCCCCTCCTCTGGGGTAGCGGATGGCTGCGGGACCGTCGTATTCCTCCACCGCCCAGCGCAGCATCTGTCTCTGCTCTTCCAGGCTGGCAGGGGTGAGAATCAGCATTCCCGGCGTCTGACGCAGAAAGCCCACGTCGAAGACCCCGTGGTGGGTGGGTCCATCGTCCCCCACCAGTCCCGCCCGGTCAATGGCAAACACCACATGCAGGTGCAGCATGGCCA
This sequence comes from Faecousia sp., assembly GCA_051887095.1. Lineage (GTDB taxonomy): Bacteria > Bacillota > Clostridia > Oscillospirales > Oscillospiraceae > Faecousia. Next base: position 5,030 of record JBJEYY010000232.1, read on the forward strand.
CATCCTGCAGAATCTGATCGTAGGCACGCTGCAGGAAGGTGGAGTAGATCGCCACCACGGGAATCATGCCCTGCTTGGCCAGTCCTCCGGCCATGGAAACGGCATGCTCCTCCGCGATGCCCACATCAAAGAACCGGTCGGGGTACCGCTTCATGAATTTCAGCAGCCCGGTTCCTCCGGGCATGGCTGCGGTAATGGCACAAACCCTTCTGTCCTGCTGCGCCAGATCCAGCATACAATCCCCAAAGGAATCGGAGAAGGTAGGCGTCTTGGGAGCCAGCTTTTTCCCGGTTTCGGGATCAAATTTGCCGATTCCGTGGAACTTGGCCGGGTCCTCCTCGGCGAAGGGGTAGCCCTGGCCCTTCTTGGTCAGCACATGGACCAGCACCGGCTCGTGCATATCCCTGGCGGAGCGCAGCAGCGCGATGAGCCCCGGCAGGTCATGGCCGTCCGCCGGGCCCAGGTAGGTAAAGCCCATATTCTCGAACATGGTGGCCGGCAGCAGCATCCGTTTCAGGCGGTTTTTCACCTGGCTGGACAGCTGATAAACCGCCCGGCCTCCGGGGAGCTTTTTCATCAGGTTCCGGTATGCCCGCTTGGCGTCCAGATACCGCTGGCTGGAGCGGAGCCGGGACAGGTGCCGGGAAAGGCCACCCACATTCTTTCCGATGGACATTTCATTGTCGTTGAGGATCACCACCATGGGCTCCTGGCTCACAGCGGCATCGTTGAGTCCCTCGTAGGCCATGCCGCCGGTGGCGGCGCCGTCGCCGATGAGGGCCACCACCTGGTAATCCTGCCCCAGCAGGGTTCTCGCCCGGGCCATACCCAGGGCGATGGACACGGAGCTGGAGGCATGCCCCGCCACAAAGGCATCCGAATCGCTTTCCGAGGGCTTGGGGAAGCCGGAAATGCCTCCGAACTTCCGCAGATGCGCAAAATCCGCCCGGCGACCGGTCAGCAGCTTATGGACATAAGACTGGTGGCCCACATCAAAAACCAGGCGGTCTGAACTTGTATCGAAAACGGTCTCGATGGCGACGGTCAGCTCCACCACGCCCAGATTCCCCGCCAGATGGCCGCCGGTGCGGCTGACGCTGGCAATGAGGAACTCCCGGATCTCCCGGCAAAGCTGTTTGCGCTCCTCGTCACTTAAGCGCAGCAAGTCCTGGTGACCGTTGATGTTCTCTAGTATACTCACGAAATCACACAACCCAATCTTTGTATTATTTCCTGCTAAAAACACTGTCATTGCCATGAAAAATGCTGTCATTGCGAACCAGTGCGCACACTGGTGTGGCAATCCCCCGGTTAGAGGGGAAATGTACCGACAATTGCCCTGAAGAGTGGGGAACGTTGCGATTT
>JBJEYY010000233.1:0-6263 GCA_051887095.1 Faecousia sp.
TCCATTCAACCGGGGGATTGCCACGCCAGTGTGCGCACTGGCTCGCAATGACAGCATATATTCGCCAAACACCAATTTATCGGTCTGCAGGGGATGGTTTTCAGCGCAGACGGCTTGCCCGGGCGAATTTGCTTTGGGGTTCTGCCTCCAGGGCGTAGCGGGAGGCAAAGTCCCGGGCGAAGGCGGCCAGGGCTTCATCGGGGCCTTCCTTCAGCTCCAGTTCAGCCTCCAGCAAGGGCGCTTCCTCCTGGGTGCCCCGCAGCACGCCCCGATCCAGGGCCAGCTCTGCCCATCCCCCGTGGATGGACAGCATCCGGCTGTGGCGGGTGAACCGGGCGGCGCAGATTTCCGTCAGACCCTCCGCCTCCGGCACCGGGGCGCCCTGGGCCTCCAGGGACACCAGACCATCCGCCAGGGATGGGGCCCGGGTCTCCCATTCCCCCCGGCTGCCGTCGGGGAGGGGCGTTTTCAGAGTCACCACGCTGACCCCGTTTTCCAGCCGCCGCCGCAGGGTCTGCCGGGCAGCGGACAAACGGCGGTGGGGGGTGTCATAGTAGGCGGTTTCCATCCGGGTTTCGGCGAAAGGACCGTAATCCGCCCGAATGGCGGCAGCCTGCTCCGGTGTCAGGCGGAATTTGTATTCCAGTTCTCTTCCCATGGCTTCTCCCTGCGCAATCGATTGTGTTCTGGTAAATTGTTGTTTGGCGTATCAAAAAATGCTGTCATTGCCACGCCAGTGCGCACACTGGCGTGGCAATCCCCGAAGGATTTAGGTCGCTTTTCGTTCCGTTTCCCCATTTTACCGGGGGATTGCCACACCAGTCTGCGGACTGGTTCGCAATGACAGATTATTTGGAACGTGTAATGTAAACAACAATTTCTCTCATTACAGGTTTGTATTCCCCTATTATACACGCCCGGGGGCCGGGATGCAAGAAACTTTCCTTCCGAATCGGTTCCGACAGCATTTATTTTCCCGCCGTGGTAGGATCAAACCATCCTGATACGAAAGGTGTGGCGTACAGATGATGGTCACGGCGGACAGCTGGAGGCGGCGGGTGTGGGCGGCGCTGCGAAGGAAGCTGCAGAAATTTCGCTATCCCGGTCAGCGGCAGGGGAGCACGGGACGGGCCCAGGTGCGGCTGGAGCTGGCGGCTTCGGTGATGGGCGCCTTCCGCCAGGAGCTGGACGCCCTGCGTCCTCCGGAAATTGACCGGGAGGCCCTGCTCCAGCGGATGCGCTCCCAGGCCTGCGGAAGCTGTGTGCTGCGGACAAGCTGCCTGGAGCGGCAGCGGCTCAGCGTCCGGGTGCTGGAGGAGGGCCGGAGCTTCCCCTGCCGCAAGCCCGGCAGGCTGGGCCGGGAGCTGCGGGAGGCCCGGCTGAATCTTCGCCGGATGGAGGCGGAGCGCCGCAGGCGGGAGGAATACCGGGCGGCGCTGGCGGGGCAGTTTACGCTGCTGGAAGGGTATCTGCGAAGCCTTTCGGACCGGCTTCCCCGGGACGGCCCCCGGCGCGCTCTTCGCTACGGGGTCCGGGCCGGAATCCGCACCCGAAAGCGGGAGCATGTCAGCGGCGACCGGTGGGCGGCCTTCCCCGGGGAATGGGGACGCTACTATATCCTCCTGTGCGACGGCATGGGCATGGGACCCCAGGCCCGGGAGGACAGCCGCCGGGCTCTGGCCCTGCTGCGGCAGATGCTCCAGGCGGGCTTTTCTCCCCGGGGCGCCCTGCGGGAGCTGAATGCCCTGCTGGCCCTGGGAGGCCGGGCAGGGGCGGTGACCGTGGATATGGCGGAACTGCGGCTGGACACGGGGCTGGCCCTGGTGTACAAATGGGGCGCGGCTCCGGGCTATCTGGTGCGCCGGGGCCGGACAGAAAAAATCGGGACAGCCATGCCGCCTCCCGGGCTCTCGGTGACGGAGGGCCGGGAATGGACGGCGCGGCTGTCCCTTCGGGGAGGGGAAACGCTGATTCTGGTCAGCGACGGCGTGGACGGAGAGGATGTCCCCCGCCGGGTGCGGATGGCTCCGGACGCACCGCCTGGGGCGCTGGCGGAAAAGCTCCTGGAGTGGCCCCCGGGAAAGCAGGAGGACGACGCCACCGCGGCGGTGATCCGGCTGTATTCCGGGAGTCCGGCATCATCATAGCACCCTGCCTCTGCGGAATCCGTCGAAACACAAGATGTTGGAATAAAATCCGGGGAAAAATCACAAGATATGGGGAAACAGCAGGAACCGGGGAGAATCGCCGCCCTTTCCCGGCGGGAGGGGAAAGGGTAAATTGGTGTTTGGCGCGCTGAAAAAGATACTGTCATTGCGAACCACACCACTTAAGCGGACTGGTTCGCAATCATCACGTGTAAACACACCACGATAAACGAAAAATGGTGGAAGGACCGGGGGATTGCCACACCAGTGTGCGCACTGGTTCGCAATGACAGCATTTTTCATGGCAATGACAGGTTAATTTGCATCGCACCCTTTCAAACACCAATTTGTGGTTTCCCGGCGCGGTTCGGGAATTGTCAATTCTTTCCCCTTCCTCTTTACATTTATCCGAAAATACGCTACTATAACATCCGGAAAGGTGGGGAAGCCATTGTTTGAGAAGGAAAAGGATGCCTTCGACCGGCTGGATCAGGAGCTTCGGCGGATGAACGACCATGCCCAGGAGGATGATCTGGCGGAGCTCAAGGCGCTGCTGGACAAAGACTATACCAAACCCCAGCCGCCCCGGGTCCCTGCGCCCTGGGAGGCCGACGAACGCATCAGCGCCACCGGCCACGAAAACCGGGAACTCCGCAGCCGCTCCCAGGAGCTGCTCCGGGAGGAGGACCCTCAGGAGCCCATCGGGAGCAGGCGGAAGCTGATCCCCCTGGTGCTGCTGGCGGTGGTGGAGCTGATCGCATTGGCCGCGGTGGCCGTCTGGTGGATCCAGTGGATGCGCTGGTAACCGTCGGCCGGTTCGCCCCCACGCCCTCCGGGCGGATGCACCTGGGGAACGTGTTTTCCGCGCTGCTGGCCTGGCTCAGTGTCCGCTCCCAGGGCGGGGAAATGGTTCTGCGGATGGAGGATCTGGACACCCAGCGCACCAGCGCGGAATTTGCCGAAACCCTCCGCCGGGACCTGGCCTGGCTGGGCCTTGACTACGACCGGGAAACCCCGGCCCAGAGCACCCGGAAGGCCGCCTATGACCGGGCCTTTGCGTGCCTGGAGGAGCAGGGTCTGGTGTACCCCTGCTACTGCACCCGCAGCCAGCTGCACAGCGTCAATGCGCCCCACCTGTCCGACGGTACCTACGTCTACCCCGGCACCTGCCGGAATCTGACGGAAGGCGAGCGTGCCCGGTTTCACCGGCCCCCCGCCTGGCGGGTTCAGGTGGACGACCGGGAGTGGCTGGTTCAGGACCGGGTCCAGGGGGAGTACCGCTGTGTGCTGTCCCGGGACTGCGGGGATATGGTAATCCGCCGGGCGGATGGGGTGTATGTATACCAGCTGGCCGTCACCGTGGACGATGGGGAGGCCGGGGTCACCGAGGTGGTCCGGGGCATGGACCTACTCAGCTCCGTCCCCAGACAGATGTATCTGCAGACCCTTCTGGGCCTGCCTCACCCGGAGTATGCCCACGTGCCCATGCTCCTGGCTGCGGACGGACGGCGGCTCAGCAAGCGGGACAAGGACCTGGATTTGGGGGAGCTGCAAAAGCATCTGAAGCCGGAGCAGCTCATGGGGTGGCTTTCCCACGCCGCGGGCCTCATCGACCGGCCCGAGCCCGTATCCCCCCGGGAGCTGACAAAGGAATTCTCCTGGGAGAAAGTCCGGGGCGATCACATCTTCGCCGATACCCAGGCACTGCTGAATATGGGATAAAACCAGCCGGGGAAGCACCTCCCCGGCTGGTTTTGCCGTTTCAGTCACTGGGGTGTATTAGGGAAGCTCTGAATAAATCGTCTGCGGCTGAGCAGCGGATCTTTTGCCTCCTCAGTGCAGTTTGGGAAATCGGAAATACATACAGTATTCCTCGATTTCCCGAACTTTCTGAGGAAGCAAAATCTCTCGCTGTCAGCTCTTGCCAATTTAATCAGAGCTTCCTTAGGGAATTGAACTCCGGGTAGCATAATAAGTAGAAGTCGCATTCATCACAAGCAATTTCATAGTTGACATTGTTCCCGTTGTGACGGCACAGTTCCCCACAGCAGCCCGGGGTCAATATTTCCTCCTGATTTTCCATACAAAACACCTCCGCGGAATGATATGGTATGCCTATTCACATTATTCAGTAAGCAGATGTGCGCGTTACAAATTTCCTGTCATTGCGCACTGGCTCGCAATGACAGCGAATATTTGACAGACAACAATTTTTCACTTTTCTGATTTCGTCCGATAAGCATATTTGACTGCAATTCTCTTTCATTATATGTCATTTATCGCAGATATGCAATACCGCACATACACAATATATTTTGTGTCAGGGAGGCGGTATTGTGATCAGCTACGAACCACTGTTTCAAACCATGAAGGAGAAGGGAATTACCTCCTACAGACTGTTCAAAATGGGCTTTCCCCAGTCTAACTACTACGCAATCAAGCGGGGAGAGAACATCTCTACCCACACCGTCAACGAACTGTGCAGACTGTTGGAGTGTAATGTTTCCGATATTATGACCTATATTGAGGAAGAAAACAGGTGAAAAATAGCCTGCGTGTCAAGGGGACGGGTTCACTGACAAATTGTTGGGCACCTCAAAAAGTAGTTTTTAGAGGTCGCCTGTTGTTTACAAGTATGCGCCTCAGGTTTTCTGTCATTGCGAACCAGCGTGCGCGCTGGTTCGCAATGACAGAAAATCTGGGACGCACACCTACAAACAACAATTTATCCGGTCAGACGCAGAAAAAAATTCCGCTTGATTTCCTGGCCTCTTTCGTTACAATAGGAGGGTAAAGGAGTGTGCTGCCTTGGAAACGGGAAAGCTATATTATGAGGACTGCCACCTGGCGCGCTTCACGGCCCGGGTGCTCCGCTGTGAGGAAGGGGAGGGCATCTTCCGGGTAACCCTGGATGCTACGGCCTTCTACCCCGAGGGGGGCGGCCAGCCGGGGGATACCGGTACCCTGGGAGGCGTAACCGTGCTGGACACCCGGGAGGAGGGCGGAGAAATTCTCCACCTGTGCCGGGAGCCCTTGCGCGTGGGGGAAACCGTGGAAGGGTGCGTCGATTATGACCGCCGGTTCGGCTTCATGCAGCAGCACACCGGGGAGCATATGGTCTCCGGCATCCTCCACCGGCGTATGGGGCTGCATAATACCGGCTTTCACATCGGCGCGGAGGGGGTCACCGTGGACTTTGACGGTGTGGTCCCTCCGGAGCTCCTGCCGGAGATTGAGGAGGAGGCCAACCGGGGAGTCTGGCGGAATATCCCGCTGCATATCTTCACCCCCAGCCCGGAGGAGCTGCCCGGGGTCACCTACCGCACTAAGCGGACCCTCCCCTGGCCCGTGCGGATTGTGGAGATTCCCGGCTTCGACAGCTGCGCCTGCTGCGGGGTCCACTGCGCCGCCACCGGGGAGGTGGGGCTCATCAAGCTCTTCTCCTCCATTCCCTTCCGGGGCGGCAGCCGGATTCTGATGGCCTGCGGCGGCTTGGCGCTTTCCATTCTGAACCGGGCCTACGCCCAGAACAAGCTGGTGTCCCAGGCCTTTTCCGCCCCCATGGGGGAGACGGGGGAGGCAGCATCCCGGATGAATGATCTGCTTGCCCAGCAGAAATACCGGATCACCGCCCTGGAGCGGAGAATCTGGGACGGCATCGCGGAAGGATACCGGGGGAAGGGAAATGTGCTGCATTTTGAGCCCGGGCTGGATGGAACCGGAATCCGGGAACTGGCGGACCGGATCGCGGCAAGCTGCGGCGGAACCGCCGCCGTGTTCTCCGGAGAGGAGGGAAGCTTCGGCTTCTGCCTGGCCTCCCGGGCAGACGACCTGCGCCCCCTGGGCAAACGCCTGACCCAGGCCCTCTGCGGCCGGGGCGGCGGAAAGCCCGGGTTCCAGCAGGGCGCCGTCAAAGCCTCCCGGCAGGAAATCGAGGCATTTTTCCGGGATCAGCCCATGTCCTGCCTTCCGGGAAGTCATTGACAGGCAAATTGGTGTTTGTCGCATCGAAAAAATACTGTCATTGCGAACCAGTGCGCACACTGGTGTGGCAATCCCCAAAGGTTTTAGGCCGCTTTTCGTCCCGTTTCCCCATTTTACCGGGGGATTGCCACA
>JBJEYY010000234.1:0-6225 GCA_051887095.1 Faecousia sp.
GCCGTTTTCGTTCCGTTTCCCCTTTTTACCGGGGGATTGCCACGCCAGTGTGCGCACTGGCTCGCAATGACAGCGTTTATTTGACAAACACCAATTTGTCGCTGTTGTGTGCGTTTGGAACGTCACTTGAAATCATATTATAGAAAGGATGGAAAACAGTATGGAATACGCACCCCCTATTGGCGTGGATGCCGCTTGTCCCAACAAGGCGGACTTCCCCTTCGCGCCTCCCGCGGGAACCGATGCTCTGTGTGAGAATCTGGTGAATACTCGCTTTGACCAGCTCAGCGAGCGGAATGTGGAGATTTTCAAGGACAGGCTCCTGGACATCACCGGCTGCATCTTCGGCGGCGCTGTGGTGGCGGAGGATCAGTTCCTGGAGACCATGCTCAAGCGCTGGGGCGGCATTCCGGAGGCCCCGCTGTTTGCCCGGGAGGGCAGACTCCCCCTGCCCAGCGCCGTGATGCTCAACAGCATTACCGCCCGGGCCAACGATTTCGGAAACATGTTCTTCCATGTGCTTGGGGACCGGATTGCCTCCCACTGCGGCGAAACCCTGTTCCCTATGGGCCTGACCCTGGCGGATATGCAGAAAACCTCCGGTCAGGAATTCATTGCCAACCAGGTGGCCGCGGAGGACCTTACTGCCCGGGTGCTCTACACGCTGCCCATGCGCTGGCCCACGGATATGCTGATGGTTTCCAGCGCGGCCGCGGCGCTGGGGGCCCGGTACTACGGCTTCGATGCCAAGACCGCCAAGGTCGCCCTGACCTACGCGGCCTGCAACGCTACGGACCCTGCCAACTCCTACTATGACTACAGCCAGGAATTCAAGTATCACAACGGCGCCAGCGCCCAGATGGGCATTTATGCCTGCGAGATTGCCAAGGGCGGCTGGGACGGCTGGGCGGATCCCTACTTCGGCCACTGGGGCCTGGTTACCAAGCAGATCAAGGACGGCGCCCCGGTTCCCGCGCTGTACGAGAAGGCTTTCACCGGACTGGGGGAGGTCTGGTACACCGAGGAGAGCTTCAAGCGGGGCCCCGGCGGAATTCCCACCACCGCCGCCGCGAAATGCGGAGCCGGGGTCCGGGCGAAGATTCTGGCGGATCGGGGCAGCCTGGATCCTTCCCAGATCCGGAAGGTGCGGGTGTTCCGCTCCAGCAACATGCGCTTTAACTACTACGCCAATCCCTTCAGCCGGAGAAACCACACCAACGCCCTGTTCTCCTACCAGTTTGCCGCCTGCTGCGCTCTGCTCCACGGCTCCGTCCGGGTGGCCGATGTCCAGACCCAGGCCATTCTCAGCGATCCGTATCTGGTGGAGCTGACGGAGAACTCCTCTATGGAGGTCTTTGACTCCGGCTCGGACAAGAGCCTCATGAAGGTGATTGTGGAGATGGCCGACGGCGCCGTCTACGAGGATATTCAGGACTACGGTGGTTCCATGCACGACTATCCCACCCGGGAGTTCCTGCTGAGCAAGTTCTGGGATCAGTTCAATACCTTCGGAAAGCTGCCGAAGGCTGTGGGCGAGAAGATTGTGGAGCTGGCAGCGAGAATCGAAACCCTGGAGGATATGCGCGAGTACACCCAGCTGCTGACCCTGAAATAAAACAGAGATCGTCCGCGGCGAAGGCCATGATCCGGGAAAGGGACGATAAATTGTTGTTTAGTTAATTAACGCTGTCATTGCGAGCCAGTGCGCACACTGGCGTGGCAATCCCCCAGTTGAATGGAATCTGGTAACGATTACCACCAAAATCGTACCGTTTTCCCACTCTGTAGGGTAATTGTCGATACATTTCCCCTCTAACCGGGGGATTGCCACACCAGCGTGCGCGCTGGTTCGCAATGACAGGCAATTTGGTACGCATCCCTGCAAACAACAATTTGTACTGCGGGGGATGCTCCGTTTCGTCTTCCATCAGAAATGCCCTGCCGGGAATGTCCGGCAGGGCATCATTTGGCTGACTGTGGGAACGCGGTGTTGGGTCATTCGCTGAGCGCGTATTTCTGCGCGTATGGAAATGGGTGGAAGCGTCAGGAAAACAGCCGCAGCGTGCCGTCCACGGCGATGACCTGGGGATTGCTGGGGATCCGGTACCAGAAGGTGGAGGGGAAGGTTTCAAAGCCCGCGTCTCCGCCCACATAGGCCATCACCTGGCCGTAGAGGTCGGAGTAGGGGGAGGGCTTGTAGCTGGGATCCCGACGGTCCCGCACGGAGGCGATGTCCTTAACCCCGGTTTCCGCAGGGATGTTGGGCCACAAATTATCCGTGATCTCATATTCGTGGGAGAAGGGGTTCTTCACCTCATAGTAGCAGGTGTCGAACTGAATCGTCACATCCACATCCACCGCGCCCTGCTCTATGGGGAGCTTGTCCAGGTACTCCTCCTTCAGGGTGAAGCCCCAGCCGAAGGCCCGGTAGCGGATCTCATCGCCGATGGCATACACATGGGTGACGAACCGGACCTCAAAGTATTCCTGCCAGTTGTCCATGGTGATGGCAACCTCATGAGGGATGAAGGCAGGATAATCCGCCTCGGAAACCAGATTCAGCTCCAGAGCGTCCCGGCGCAGATGGGTGACCCCATCCTCGGAGGTGACGCGGAGAATCAAATCAAAATCCTGGGAAACGGTGACGGTTTCCCCGGCGAAGCGGTAGGGGACGGTGCGTTCCTCTGCGTCCGTGAAAATGGTCACGGTGCCCTCTGGGGCGAATTCATACCGGCAGCCTTCGTCCTCCAGATTGTACCACGTTCCCCACAGGAAGGCATCCAGGGGTGTCGTTTCCGTCAGAGCGGCGGTGGGCTGTGCTGCAGGAGGGGTGGGGGCCTGCTTGGCGCAGGCGCTCAGCAGCAGCAACGAAAGGGCGAGAACCAGGGCCGTCCCGGCGCGCCTTACTCTTCCCAGTTGTGCCATACGTTCTGGACGTCGTCGTCATCCTCCATGATGTCGATGAGCTTCTCCATCAGGGCGGCCTGCTCCGGGTTCAGGGACTGGTAGTTCTGGGGCACCATTTCGATCTGGGCGGAGGCGAAGGTGTACTTGGAGAGCTTGGCAACCACGTCGTTGAAGTCGTCGGGCAGGGTGTAAATGGTGAAGCAGTCGTCCTCGGCCTCGAAATCATCGGCTCCGGCCTCCATGGCGTCCATCATGACCTCTTCCTCGTCCAGCTCCTCCTCGGAGTTGTCGATGACCAGCACGCCCTTCTTGTCAAAGGACCAGCTGACGCAGCCGTTGGTGCCCAGGTTGCCGCCGAACTTGTCGAAGTGGTGGCGCATGTTGCCCGCGGTGCGGTTGCGGTTGTCGGTCATGGTCTCCACGATCACCGCCACGCCGCCGGGGCCGTAGCCCTCGTAGGTGATGGTTTCGTAGTTCTCGCCGCCGGAGGCACCGGCAGCCTTCTCCAGGGTGCGCTTGATGTTGTCGTTGGGCATATTGGCGGCCTTGGCCTTGGTGATGACCGTGGCCAGGCGGGAGTTGTTGGCGGGATCGGTGATGCCGCCGCCCTCCTTCACGGCCACGATCAGCTCCTTGGCAATCTTGGTGAAGGCCGCGGCCCGCTTGGCGTCCTGAGCGCCCTTGGTTTTCTGGATGTTATGCCATTTGGAATGTCCGGACATAAATGTATCTTCCCTTCTGGAGTTTTTTCAAAAATTCAATCTATTGTAGCATTATTCTGTGAAAAAATCAACCGATGTCAAAAGAATTTCATGCAGTCGTGGTGGGTTTCGGAGATTTTTACGGTAATTTCCGGGAATGCGGCGGCGATTTGTTCCTTTAGATACGTACACACGGTGTTCTCGGTGGCGAAGTGGGTCGCATCAATGAGATTCAGACCCGCTTCCCTGGCGTCCCAGAACTGGTTGTACTTCACATCGGAGGTCACCAGCGTGTCGCACCCGGCAGCGGCCGCCTCGGGAATGCCCCCCGCGCAGGCTCCGCCGCCCACGGCCACCTTTCGAACGGGCTCCCCGCCGGAGACATAGCGCACTCCCTCACAGCCCAGGCGGTCTTTCACCACGGCAAGGAAAGCTTCCAGGGGCTGCTGGGGAACCTCCCCCATGCGCAGCAGGCCCCACTCCCGGCCCTGTTCATCCGTGCCCATGGGATTGATGACCTGTACATCGGTCAGCCCCAAGGTGCGGGCCAGGCAGTCATTGACCCCGCCGGGGGCGCAGTCCAGGTTGGTGTGGGCATTGATGGCGCTGATGCCGCTGCGGCACAGAAGCCGGACGCAGCGGCCAACGGAGGTATCTTCCGTGACGTTTTTCAGAGGGTCAAAGATCAGGGGGTGGTGGGTGACGATGAGCTGGGCGCCCCAGCGCTCCGCCTCCCGGCACACATCCTCAAAGGGGTCCAGGGCCACCAGGACCTTGGTGACCGGGGTCTCCCGGCTGCCGCAGAGAAGCCCCACGTTATCCCACTCCATTTTCATGGCAGGGGGCGCCAGGGTATCGAGAAAGGAAAGGATATCGGAAACGGTTGGCATAGGCATACCTCCGGTGGAGTGTCTGGGGAGAGACAAATTGGTGTTTGAAAGGGTGCGTTGCAAATCACCTGTCATTGCGAACCAGCGCGCACGCTGGTGTGGCAATCCCCCGGTCAGAGGGGAAATATATCGAAAAGTGCCCTGGAAAACGTAGATTGTTATGGTTCTTGGTGGTAATCGTTACCTGGTTCCATGGGGCCGGGGGATTGCCACGCCAGTGTGCGCACTGGCTCGCAATGACAGCATTTTTTGGGCGCGACAAACACCAATTTGACGTTTCAAGTGGTTGGAGCCTGGGCTTCCAGTTCCGCGAGGGCCTGCTGTTTTTCCGGGTTTTCCTGGTGGGCCAGGGTGAGGCGGAGGCCGCGAAGGACGTAATTGCGGTAGTCTGAGTAGATTTCCGGGGGGTTGTCCAAAGCGGCGGGAGGGAGATACCAGCCGCCCACTGTGAGCCGGGGGGCGGCGGGGTTCCAGAGGGCCCGGATGACGGTATAGAGGAACTTTCCGTCCCGGAGGATGGTTTCCCGGTCAATGGTCCAGCCGGTGTCGGACAGGTACCGGCGAAGCAGGGGCGTTTTGGATTGGCACTGGAGCACCAGGGTATATTTTTCGCTTCGCAGCCAGGGGGCGGCGCTCAGGATGGAAACCATGGTGTCCCCGCCCATGCCAGCGCAGATGAGGCAGTCAAAGTCTCTTGGAATCTGTCGTACCCCGTCGGAGCGGTAGAAGGTCATTTTCTCCCGGACGCCGTAGCGCGCCGCGTTGTGCAGGGCGGATTGAAGAGGCGCTTCGTTAATGTCCGAGGCGATGACCTGCTCCGCGATGCCGGATTGAATCAGGTGGATGGCCAGATATCCGTGGTCACAGCCCACGTCCGCCGCCCGGCGGCAGGGAGGAACCAGGTCGGCACAGGCAAGCAACCGGGGGGAAATGGGGAGCTTCATAGAAACGCCTCCTTTGGGGCAGATTGGAAATGCTTCATTTCGCACAGGGCACGACAAATTGGTGTTTGGCGCGCCCAAAAGCGCTGTCATTGCGAACCAGTGCGCACACTGGTGTGGCAATCCCCCAAGGTTTTAGGCCGCTTTTCGTTTTCGCCCCGTTTCCCCGTTTTACCGGGGATTGCCACACCAGTGTGCGCACTGGTTCGCAATGACAGAAAACTTGAGGCGAAGCTGCTAAACACCAATTTATCGCTTATCTGAAGAAATCTGGTCGGCCTGACAGCTGCCGGGAACGAAAAACGCCATCCCGGCGGGCGGGATGGCGTTTGCCGGCGGAAATCAGGCGTTCTTGGCGGCTTCCTCGGCCTCGTAGGCCTCCAGGAAGCGGTTCAGCTGGGCGAGGAAGGAGTCGCACTCCACGCCGTGGACCATGCAGGCTTCCTCCACGGTCTCCCCCCGGGAGGAGGGGCAGCCCAGGCAGTGCATGCCGATGGCAAAGAACAGGGGAGCGGACTGGGGCGCGATGTCCAGAATGTCCCCGATAATGGTTTCCTTTTCAATTTTAACAGCCATAATGATGACCTCCTGTTTGTTTCTTTTCGTATTATAACCGGGGAGAAGGGAAAAAACAAGAGGGGAAAGGCGGTTTTTTCACCGATTTTGCCGCTTGACACAGTGAGAAAGACAAATTGGTGTTTGTCAAATAAACGTTGTCATTGCGAACCAGCGCGCACACTGGCGTGGCAATCCCCCGGTAAAAAGGGGAAACGGAACGAAAACGGC